>WAON01000055.1 GCA_015521265.1 Desulfurococcales archaeon | reverse complement strand
ATCATATAGTTTATGATTAAACCATGTAGGGATTCACTCCAACTCTTCTCAATCCTATACCCCTGTGCTGTAAGACAAACATACCATCCATGGAAACGACCGGGGTTCTCGGCTAACTCCAAGTATCCCGTATAAGACGAATCACCATATCTCACATTAATAGTTCTTACATCAAGTGCTCCAAGAGCTTCTCCAATTATTGGCTGAGGAATACTTTTAACTAATGCGTTATTTGTTTCATTGAAAACCACGATTGAAGGATTGGATAGTAGTTTTGTAAAACTCGTTGTAGGCACAGGTTGGGAGACGTAGGATGATGAAACGTTTATAAGTATTATGAATAGGGCTAGTATTGCTAGAATGCTACTATATGGAATATACATCCTAGGCTTAACCACCCGCTTAATAACTATAGATCCTAGTTTTGCCTTCAACCCGGGTAGCCTCAGCCTGCTAATGAACAATATTCCGACAATTGTCGCGATTGACACATAGATTAGCGATGGAAAACTATGGAAAGCACCAATTGCTTCCTGATAACCCATACTACGAGCGATCCATACGATCATTGCTAACCTTAGAATATTCCCGGCAAAAACAGTTATAGCAGATGACGTAGCTGCTAGAATCGTATAGATGATCTTTCTTATAGGGGGATCTACGGATTCCGCTGCGAGATACAGTATTAATGGGAGGAGGGCTATTATGCTTAGTAGGCTAGTTATCCCACTACAAACCGGTGCAACCCTGAAAAGCCTCACAATGCCATCTTTATCAACAACTTTCAATGCTGTATAAACTCTTGTCTCAACAATGCCTGCACCAGTAATAGCAGCGGCAGACTTTGTAACTATAGGTGTTAACTCGTACGCAGCTGACTGTATGTAGTCCATAGGTAATGGAACCATTGAGAATAGGAAGATAAGTACTAGAAGAGGAATCCACCAGCGGTCAAATCTTAGCACAACTACTATTAGTCCCCAAATAAATAGTGCTAGGGAAATAATCGATAGTTGAAGTATATACTGGGGATTCAGTAGCGTTAAGGAATAGAAGGATGCTGATAGTACAAGGGAGATTATACCAGCAAGCATTTTCTCCGGGTAAAACCTGTCTTCAACCTCGGTATGTTTAACTAGTATTTTGAAAAGAGTGAAGAGTGTGAGAGGTATTAATATTAAGAGATACGTATATTCCTCAACACTAAGCAGTGAGTAATACTCGAGGAGATGGGGAGTATAGTAATTGTACATAACGATAACAATTACCGAAACCAGCACCGCGAGCAATACTATTTTATTCATATTTTCCAACCAATACTACAATGAATATATGCGTTTTAATATACTACCCCCAACAAGTTCCTAGAGGTTACATATGTATTGATAAAAAGCTTTAATTCATTAATAATGGTATTGACTCTTACTTCACTAATAGTTCCCTACATACCCGGCGTTAACAGTGGTTTGGGAATAATTTATGTTTTATTTGTCATGAGCATAGCATTTACCATATCACACATTCTAAATTTGAGTGAAAGATACTGGATGCTACCCGGTATAGTCCTTATAGGCCTTCTCCTCAACGGTTTTCTCGATGGGAGCATTATATTATTGATACAGTACTTGATACTGTTCATCATCTCTTCCCTATATACAACCCAGGTGATCCATGCTAATGAGAACCAAGCAGTAATATATTTATTAGTGTTACTTGTATCCGGCTTAGTGGGTTTATTCCTACATGTATGGTATGTATTATGGATTGTGATTGGGCCATTAGCTGAATACTATGGTTCGAAAACAGTAATCGTTACTAGAACATATTCCGATATGCTAGTAATTAAGTTACTAATACTCCTAAGCCTAGGGCTACCGTTAAGACTAGTATTAATACCACTAGCAACTACACTTATCTATCCATGGATAAAGGAAAATATCCTATCATTCTCGATAGACACTGGGGTAAGGCTACTTTACACTATCAGTATACAAATTTTCCAGGGGGTTTAATGGTATGAAGAACTTAAAGACATACTCAATCCTAATATTGCTGTTAGCATTGATCTCGATCTCCTCAGGTTTGGCTAATTATGAAATAGATCCGGGTCCTTACCTTGTATACTTGAAGGATGTATTGAATAATATTTTAAATGAAGAATATTTATTAGCAATGAATAGATCAATAATAGCAATGAATTTCGATCTTCCGGGAAGAATAAAACTTAGCAATAAGCTCCTATATACTTATCTATATGATGTATCTAGGCTTCTCTATAAGATATCTAGTGGAAACTATACGAGGGAAGACGTCTACGAGCTTTATCGGTTGAGGTTTAGGCTTGACAAAATCCTTGAAGGATACATATATTCCATGACAAGTATGGTACCGGATAAAGCGACTGGATATATACTACGAAAGCAGCTACTATTTATAAAGAATACCTTAATGGAGAGGATCGAGTATACTGTAGTACTTGCTTTCAATAAGATCGGTGGGAAATACATAGTATCTAAATTAATCGTACCACCAGAAGTAATTCCTGGAACTACCATAACTGGTAAACTCATCGTAGAAGCAAATACTACTACAATAAAACAATTGAATATTACGCTATCAGTTACGGCTGGATTCTATAGAGGCAGATCAACTTATACGGCAAGTAATCTAGAAGCCCGCAATGGTAAGCTTGTTTTCCCTATAAGTATCAGTGTGCCTGGAACCGAGAAAACTATTAGTATGCCCAGAACGATTGTATTCACTGCACTAGTCGAAATAATAGCTGAAAACAAGACTGTTCGAGGATTTACGATTAATCGAAGTCTTTATGTTTTCGAAGAACCATTAATTTTCTTCGACATACCCGCAATTGTTAGACCAGGCGGAAACTTAACTTTAAGGATTTATTCTAAGGCGATCTATCCGCTTAATGCTACACTGTATATTGATGTCGTAGATGAAGAGCACTATTTATCGATGATCACGATTTACCCCGGCTTGCATAAGTATACTATCCCGTTCCAAAAGGTATCTAGGGGGATTCATACTTTATTCATACATGTAGACCCTTATGGTAGATACATTAGTGTTGGATACAGTAAAGCCCTAGCCGTCACCGGGGTCCCAGCCGACGTAAAAACGATAATGCCCGACCTCATACTAGCTCCACCCTATGACATGATAATATCAGTTACTACTAATACGCGTGGGATATTACGAGTTTATATTGGTGATGAGTTAATCTATAACGGCACTATTGATAAGACTGGAACCGTTAACTTAAAACTACCATGGGCTCTAACAATTAGTAATTACCATGTGAAGATAATGCTTATACCGTCAAATAAGACGTATGATACCTATACCGGCTTGTTTACAGTGTATGTCTTAAACCTCCCAATGACTGCTATGATAGCCGGGTTATTATCCTATCTACTATTAATCGTTAGCGATAAGAACAGGCTATTACTATTGAAACTCTACATTGAAACTATAACTCCTATAGTTAAAAGCAAGAAGCTAGTTGAGGAACTGCTACCCCGTCTTGAGATGCTTTTAAAAACACGTATTCAACCATGGGAGACTCTGAGAGAATACTATAGTAGGGTAAGCAATGAGTTAAGCCTTGAAGCTAGGAGTGTTCTCTGGAGCATGATCACGCTGTACGAGGAATATAGATATTCAAATCATAGAGTTAACCTCTCAATGCTTCAGAAGTATTTCAGGACTTTATGGAAACAACTTAGACTACATACTTCTTAAAATGCTTTTTTCTAGTAAGAATTCTTTATCGACACTATACTTTCCTAATAGGTCGGTAGTTGTAATTAGGACGCCTGACCGGGTTCCATCGATATATTCCCTAAACAACTCTTCCACAATCCCAATTGTTTCATCGTCAAGGCTTGAATATGGTTCATCAGCAATAATGAGAATGGGGTCTTTTATCAGAGCCCTCAAGATAACAGCTCTCTGTCGCTGACCACCGCTTAGCTCGCTGGGATATTTGTCTAATAGACTTTTTATCCCTATCTTCTCCGATAATTCATAAAGTTTCTTCAAAGCCTTGCCTCGATCAATCCCTTTAAGTATTGCTGCTAGTAGGATGTTTTCCTTAACAGTAATTTCATTAATCAGTCTATACTCCTGATCGATGTAGCCTATGTAGTTTAGCCTCATACTATTCCTTTCCCTATCGGGTAATCCAGGGATGCTTTTATTCATGAAAGATATGCTACCCTTGGTAGGCTTCAATATTAATGCAGTAATATTTGCAAGGGTTGTTTTACCAACTCCGCTCCTTCCTCTAACTAGAATTATTTCTCCAGTTTTTATGTTTAGGTTAATATTCTTCAATATAATGTCTCGGCCCCTCTGATATTCAACGTTTATCAGTTGCATTATTGATTCTTTCACTGCGTATATGCCTCGAGTTTATTATTCGAATATATCTTTTGTATTTGAATTGTTTTGTTATGAATGTATACCTTGTATATATTTGTATTAACTACAAAGCCATACTTATAATTATCATTATACACTACGAGTAATTCACCACTATTTAATCTATTACCAGCTAGAAAACCTAATAATTCGCTAGTACTAGTTCTCTGTATGTCGGTAAAATAATAGGTTATCTTGTCGTCGCCTACAACTGTAAAATTTTCGGATAAGTAGTGTTCTATTTCTTTTAGGCCATAGACTTCTGGTTGTGTGTAGTACCAGTGATATGTTAGTGGTGTTTCATCTGTTACTGTTTCATAAATTAATATTGTTGACGCTGTGATAGATAATGCTAGAAATATAAATAGTAGGAACCGAACAGTGAGTGTCTTTTTAGCCAGGTAGATCGATGATAATGTTATTGGTATAATTAAGTAGTTTAGAAATCTATGAAGGATTGTGGATAACAGGGGGGCGAACAACAGTATATATACAATATTTAAGGTTATGAAGAAGAGTATCGAGAAAGAATAAGTTATTCTCTGATCCTCTTCTCCCGGAAAAACCGCTAATAATAATCCTATAAATAATGTAATGCTTATAAGTAAACCGCTTATACTCAGCGGATAATTTAATCCTGGAACTATTTTTGACACATTACCTGTCATTGCTAATAGTATTACTAGTGACATTATTAACACTATTATTAGTGTTTTTAATAATCTACCAATATTTACCAGGAAAAGCGTTAAGTAGAATAAGCTAAAAACAATGATGAAAATAGTTATTCTGCTTGGTGTTAGTATATCGGCTGCTCCGAGTCTAACAAATGCGTTATATTGAGCAATATTGTATAATACATAAATAACAACTGACGCAGCGAGAAATACTAATAACTCGGTTTTAACCACTGATTTATTCAAGCCTTTCTTCAACCAGTTCGAGTAAGAGTAGAACAGCATGGTTATCATAGATCCTATAAGGATATATGGCGATAAATTATGCGAAATCACCATGCCTAGAAACATTACAATAAGAATTACAAGCTCATACCTCTCCTGATTTTCATGGTTTAGGACGTAGCTTAGAATTAGTAGGAATAATGGAAGCGAATATACTTCCTTGAGCGGGGCACTAGTAAATACTAGGAGCGATGGAAATGATAGCATTGCTATGGTCGTTAATATTTTTATTCGTGGAGTTATTTTGTTGTTTTTAAGGAATACTAGGATGGAAACTACTAGTATAAATGATAGTGTAACTGTCATAGGTAACGCATATAGCGTCTCAGGATCGATGCCTGTTAACTGTGAAAGCACTAGTACAAATAATATAATGCCGGGCCAATGATTATGATACCCGCTTAGACTCCTCCCATTATATATGTTAGCACCTTCCCTCAATACTACTTCTGTATCTCTTATCAACGGCCACGTATCCAGGGAGAAAACTGTTTGCGATGCTAATGTTGGTGTTAGCCTAGCTGTTATTGATAAGACTAGTATTATCACAAGTATCAATAATACCTTATCCACCAGCCTTCCCCGTAACTACACCAATTATAAGTGATAATGATACCATGAAGAGTAAGCCAAGCATTGCCGGCATAAATACTTCGGGATGAAGAGGATATCCGAAGAAGCTTATGCTTATATAGTCTTTTAGTAAAGCTATTACTACAATTGACGTTATCCATGATAATGTTACGGTTATAAGAGCAGTCGTTACGATAGATGTTTTTAAGATTAAGTTATCGACGCCTATGTACTCGAGTATTCTCGATAAATAGTTATGTGTATAAACTATAGTATTACCAGTATATACGACGCCGATTATGGATAGTGATAATAGTATGCTTATAACGAAATACATTATAGTTCTAGATACACCTAGGCGAGCTATGAATACATCTATCGGCGTTGGGTATTGTTTTAATAAATAGTTTCTACCATTTCTAGAGACTGCGTAGTAAAGTATTTTTTCTATAATACTTTTCTCCGGGATGCTTCGCCTCGTGATCTTTTCTGCGATATTCATGTATTCGCTTTCGTTACTGGTTTTAATAATAATGTATGAGGAGTCTTTTGGGGAAACTCCTCTGAGTATTCTTGCTGTGAATATATTTGTTACTGCTTCGTATCTTGTAAGGG
>WAON01000054.1 GCA_015521265.1 Desulfurococcales archaeon | reverse complement strand
CCTATACCGCCCGCTTTACACTATTCTATGCCATATAATTAAAGCCCGGATTATCAATTGGCGAATGATGTCCGCCTCCATCCGGAGGGTCAGGAGGATCCGGATCATTAAGGTGATAGTTACCATTACCGACAATAGTTATCCCTATGTAATTCCATTGCGAGGATTCAATTATTAGCTGGTTGTATAACTGCAACTTACTCGGATCTATAATGAAGGTGTTTATGAATTCTTTAAAGGCTAAAATGATGTTTCTGTAAAAGGTATTTGTTATATTTATTGCATAATCTTCTATCATTTCACTTTCTTCATCAAATAATTCTACAAAATATTCATTTATCACTTCCTCAAGCTCCTCCTTCAAAGCAGCCGAGGGAAGAAACAGTATATTTGCTAAATCCTCAATCCCGTTTTCATACTGCAACATCATTTCACTATATTTTCGGAGTTGTAAATTAATTCGGCTACTGTACTGATAAGGTTTATTATTGTATTTGTTTGTGATGAAGTCCAGTTTAATACTAACATAAACTGATGCCACTTATTAGCTTTACCACTACTAATCACGCTGTCTCTAGCTAGTTGGGCCGACTCCTTTACTGTATATCCCTTTGATAAGTATTGGAAAAATATTTGAAGCCAATCATTGGCTAGATATGGAAAGAACGGGGCTGTATCTAGGTATTTATATACGTTTTTTCCCGTTTTGTATCTATAGAACTTGTAGGTATCTGGTAATACTTTTATTCCTACTACTACTCTTGCTCCTAGGTCGTGTAGTAGTTTTGTTATTGGTATCCATTCTCCCTTTAACCCTGGATAGTATTGTTTTATTTCCTCGATGTCTTCATCGTTTAGCCCGGCTGCTGGTGATACTAGGACTATTACGTCGGGTATTTTTCCATGGTATTTGTTTTCTAGGTGTACGAACATCATTGGGTTTAGGTAGACTATTTGCGCTAATCGATCCTGTTCGCGGCTGTTTACTATTGAGAGTATTAGTGCTGATGATATTATTGGTTTATTGCTCCTTTTATCCCATCCTATCGGTGCTACTATGTATGGCGATGTTGGTAGGTAGAATACTGCTATCCCAGATATATTTGTTATTGCTCCTAGGGGGTCATGTTTATAATCATAATGGAGCCCACTGATCTCATATAGTATCTCTGATGTGAAGGGTTTATACCACTTATTATAATAATTATCCGGAACATCGTATCTCTGGAATACTTTATCCCTCCTATCCGTTGTCGGTGCTCTCCATATACTGTTTGCGTATGCGTGGAAAGTATCGACTATGATGATAGGGCCGAGTACGGGCTCCCTAACATTATCGTAAATATTGTAATGATTAAGACGCTTTCCCAGCAAGTAATAACCGTAATTGATGAGGTTAGTAAACATTGTAGCTTCATCATAGAAAGTCCACCTATTGTAGACGAAGAATGATACCGGGTAATACCTTACATGATCCTCATATCCATACCGGTACTTAACCGGTGTATAACCAATATACATATCAACGTCCTTAGTGTAAGGATGCAAGTATTCCTCATAGGCGTCTCCATAAATATAAGCAGTATACTCAGCCCTCCTCTTATCAATTACAAGACCCGGCGGGTTATCCGACAAGACAGGAGATGCAATGCTAATCATTATAACAGCCAGGAAGCACTCTATGGTGGGTGTTATTGAGGTATAAGCTTTCTATCGTTATAGTCTTCCTGGCTGTTATAATGATTATTTTTGTTGTGTCCTTTATTTTTTGCTATAACACTGTTTTGTTTTTCCTTCTACTAGTTTATTGTCTAATTATATATGTTTTACCGTTACAATGCCCCAATGATGATTAATGTATTTGGTTTTATTGGCGTAGCTTATAATAATTGGTTTCTGTGAGATTTTATTTATATAATCCCTTGGTGTGGTTGTGGGGTTTTAGTTGGTTCGGGGCGTATTTATTGTTTTGTTAGTGTTTGTTTTGGTTGTTCCGGTTGTTGGTGTTGAGCATGGGTTTGAGCCTGGGGTATCTGTTAATGGTGGAGGTGTTGTAAGGCACTATGTTGTTGCCTTCCTTCCTTATTGGACTATTAGTGGTTATGTGCCTGGCTTCGATGTTGACAGGATTATTTTCTTTGATGCATCGGTTAATAGTGATGGATCGATTGATACCGGGAATATTGACAACTATTATTCGGAGATCACTAGGGTTAATGATTCGTGTGGGGGCTGCTTGTTAGGTGTTGCATTGACTTGTTTCGACTCGGATAGTATTGATGAAATACTAGCCTACCACCAGTCAACGCTTATAAGCCAAGCCGTGGATCTCGCTGAGAGGTATGGTTTTAGAGAAATGAATATTGACTTTGAGAACATGAGGGATACTAATAGTTTAACCGGCCAGGATAACTCCGATCTACTATTAGCATTGATCAAGGGCTTGAAGGATAACGGCCTCAACGTCTCAATAGATGTATCGGGCGGGGTTCCAACGGTCTACAGGGATTCAAGACTTGGAGAAGCAGTGGACTACGTTTTTATGATGGGCTACGATTTCCACTGGTCTACAGCGCCTCAAACAGGCCCAGTTTCACCGCTCGAGAGCCCCCTCGAGTTCAGCGTTGAGGATGGATTAGCGATCCTAGACGACTACTACCCTAAGGATAAGATCATACTGGGACTACCGCTTTACGGCTACGACTGGCCGGCCGAGTCATGTGATCCTTATAGTGATACAGCCGGTGCTGGAACTGCAAGGACTTATTCATCGATTAAGAACAACTATGAACAATACGGTGTAAAATGGGACCCGAATGGACACGTACCATATATAACCTATATGGATGGTTCGACTTGTAGACAGGTATGGTATGATAATGCTACTAGTCTAGCAATGAAGATCGACTATGCACTAATACACGGCTATGCCGGCTACGGTTTCTGGGCCCTGGGATACGAGGATGGTGCTAGTGATGAGGAATTACTGGATGAGGTATTTGATAGTAGGAGGATAGATCCATACATAGGGAAGCTGGGAGTATATGTTGTTGGAGGCAAGCTGGTAATAAATGCTTCGGATATGATCAATGTTGAGGAGCTCAATATAATCTTGAAACTAACGACAGCGCCGGGGCAGGTGAACTATACGCTGGGCGATCTAGGGGTTTTATTCAATGAGTCAAGCGTAGAAGCTGGGGACTCGTATATCAATATATCACTTAAGAGAACGGATTTCCCGGGCCTAGGGGTCAGTGGATCGGGTTTATTATTGAACATATCGACGGAGTGGGAGGTCTATGTGGAAAATGCTACTGTCTCAATAGGTTCCTGGAGGATCCCGCCCGGTGAGGAAACAATAGTAGAGGGGGTTGTTGGGAATATTACTATTAACCCGCCGCCCCCAATACCGGAGGCTAGCGGGTTAAGCCTCGTATTACTAGTCTATGCATGTCTAGCCGGTTCCTACATACTCTTTAGATGGCTTAATGGGAGGAGGAAAGACTAGCCGAATACGGCGATCTCCTTCACCAGCCGGCCCTTAATAATCCTATCCGGCAGCAGGTGTTCGACTAATGGAACATTGGGCTTCTCGCCTAGTATATAATTAGCCATTACCTCCCCGACTGCTGGGGACATCATGAATCCGTGCCCGCTGAAACCTGTTGCAATGTATAGGTTTTCCACAGTGCTCAACGGCCCTATTAATGGGTGGTGGTCCGGCGTCATTACGTAGTAGCCTGTCCAGTACCTCATAATGTTCGTGTAGGCTAGCCATGGGAAATACCTGATCCAAACATTGACGGCTTTAACCGGGTACTTGAGCCTACTCCTCGGAGGCTTATCAGGCTCCTCTGGGAGGCTTGAACCTATTAGGAATCCACCGTGTAGTACTTGGACGATGTAGCTTGAAGTCTCCCAGTCGATTAGCAGGGGCTTGAAAACCCCCTGATACCCCTCGGTTATCAATGCATGCTTGGGTATATTCCGGAGCCCAAGGTCTACGCCTATGCTTTCCCGCAGGATCTTCTTTGACCCGTACCCTGCCGCTACTAATACTTTATCGGCTTCAATAACTCCTTTATCAGTAAGTACTCCACGGGCCCGGCCGGATTCGATCAATACTTTATAAACCGTTGTAGACTCGACGAGTTTAACGCCTTTGCGGAGTATGTATGCTAATGGGTTTAGGAGGGCTTTGAAACAGCTAGCCTTACCAGCCAGTGGATCATATACTCCCCCGACTAGTTGATCAGTTTTAATCGTCGGCACTAGCTCCGCGATCTCCTCAGGCGATACAATCCTTGTGGGTACACCGTTCTTATTGTGGAAGTCTACGATGCACCGGAACATTTCAAGATCCTCCTCCCTAGTGAATAGCCATACGTATCCGTGCCGTGCGTAGGGTATATTATATTTCTCAGATAACAAGGGCCATAGCTGTATTGATCTCTTCATCAGCTCAACGTGTTCAAGGCTGGTAAAGCTTGCCCTAATCCCTGTTGCACAGCGGAATGATCCACCGCTCCCCGGATACTTTTTCTCAACGATCACGATGTCCCTATACCCTTTCTCGACTAGGTTTAAAGCAGTCATTACACCAATAATCCCGGCCCCGATGATTACTAGGCCCTTCTTCAACCTGTCATCTCCCTCCAATCCCTCCTGATAAAATACCTTGCAGGAACCGGGTTTAGGGGGACACGGTTCCGGGGTAGGTATACTTCTTCAACACTCTTACCCAGCCTCCTAGCTAGATATTTTGCCGTGAATAATAGGCAATGCATACCTTGGCAGGGCCCCATACCGATCCTTAGGTATCTTTTAAGGCTCTCCAGATCCCTATATCCCTTCTCAATAGCCTCTTCTAGATCTGCTAGCGTTACGTTTTCACAGCGGCAAATGATTACTTTTCTGGGATCCATAATGCTCTCACCTCCATGTATTTATCCCGTGGAGCCTCAACGGTTACAGCCCAGGTTTTATCATAGCTCCAAACCTTAACGATCCTCCCCTCACCGATTACCCTACCAGTCCTATCCAGTAGTTTAACGATCAACCCCTTCCTAGGGGGTGGTAGGAACTCGTAGGGGAGTGTGATCAATGCTTTACCGGGCTTCGACAAGTCTACTATGAATATCGCTAGTCCTGGGCATTGTGGTACGCATACTCCGCAGCCAATACACTTATCCGGATCGATCCTCGGTATATCATAGATCCTATCCATCCTTATAGCATTGAAGGGACACACGTTCTTACAGATATTACATGGTATCTCTTCCGGACACTCCGCGATCGCTATCGGGCCCTTCTCCAACCTCTCAATACTCGGCAACAACCCTTTCCCAGCTAGTTCCTCCGGCGTAATATAACCCCTAGCCTTGTAATCCTCCAATCCTAGGCTTCACCCCTCCTAATCTTCTCCATCTCCTCCTCCGAAACAGTTACTTTCAACTTACCCATCCTAGCCCTCGATACTACTGGGCTTTGACGGTATTCTTTCCATAGGTAGTCGAGTAGTTTTCTACGCTTCTCTATGAGAACCCCCCGGTTCCCGGCTCCAAGCCTTAAAGCAATACTCAACGCAGCAATCTCCCCCTCGATGAAAGCAGTAGTAGCTTCCTCAACGCCGGAGGAGTCTCCTGCAACGTATAATCCCGGAATGCTCGTCTCCATAAACCACGTTCTAACGGGTACGAGTCCTCCAAGTTCTGGTACGTACTTCATAGCTGCTCCTGCCTGGCTGAATAGTGAATAGTTAGGTTGTAATCCTACTGCTAATAGTACTAGGTCTACGTCGAATACCTTCTCCGATCCGGGTATTGGCTGGTAGTTTTCATCCATCTCAGCAATAACAGCTTTCTCGACACGATCACTCCCAATTGCCTTTATAATCGTGTGTTTAAAGTAGAATTCTACGCCGAGCCTCCTAATCTTAGCAGCGTGTACAAACCAACCCCCAATATGATCCATTATCTCCGCTAAACCCTTAACCCTAACACCTGCTTGCAACAGTTGATAAGTAACTATTAACCCGACATTACCCGAACCGATCACTAATGCTTCATCGCCGGGCCTAACACCGTATTCGTTCATGAGTGTCTGTGCTCCACCCGCACCCATTATACCTGGTAAGTCGTTGTTTTCGAACCATAGTGTTTTCTCGCAAGCACCTGTTCCAGCTAGGATCATTTTCGGCTTAACGATTACGTGTTTCAACGGGTTCCTAACAGCTACCCCAACCCTATTATCACTATAGATCCCGTAAGCGTATCCCTGGAGTATAACCCTGACATTCTTCATCCCCATTATTTCCCGTGCTAGCTTCTCAGCGATCACATACCCCCTTATCCCTCCCCAGTACTCCCGGCTGCCGAAGAACCTGTGGGTCTGCTTAACGAGCTGACCCCCAAGCCTTGGCTGGTCATCAACTACCACGACGTCTAGGCCTAGTTCTCCAAGGGTTTTAGCAGCAATTAACCCCGCTGGGCCCCCGCCAATTATTAAAGCGTCGGCCTCGGCCTCCTCCCACTCGACGGGTTCAACAACGTTTTTACTGAGAGGCGCAGTGGGCAGGCCCTCCTGTCTGTAGACCCGGACCCCTTCCCGGACGGGCTCGATGCAGATCCTAGTATTAGGGACTCCATCAACGATTGACAGGCAGCTACCACACTTACCAATCATGCAGAAAGCCCCCCGGGGCCTCTTCCCATCGAGGCTGTAGGAGAATACACGGTACCCGGCAGCGTATAACGCTGCTAGTATGGTTTCACCAATATAGGCTTCAACAGGCCGATCATTATAATAAAAAACTACACGCCGGCCACGTTTAAAACTAATAACAGGGTGCTCAACGATCCGATAACTACTCCCAGGCAAACCCTTAAGACACCCTATAAACAAGTATATACGCTACATATACACATATACAAGGCAGAGAATAAATAACCATTACCGGAGAAGAAAGAGGTAACAAATTCTTTATTCAAACAGTTTATCCGGGGCATCCTAGTTCATGTTCAAACCTAGCCGTTCCCAGCAAAGTATATTCTAGCCCTATAGACTCCATCAGTTATCGTAACATGTTTTTTACCGCGATAGACTCTTAGCCCCCTCTTCCTAGCTTCAACTATCACCTCTTCAACATCTCTACACTGCAGTTGTAGATATGGTGGGTGATAGTTTATTCTCAGTAAATCACCTGCCTCGATTGCTCTCCGAGTATACCTTATAGGTTCACAATACTCTAATAGAAAACCCATGTACTCCGGGATAGATAGTCCCGGTACGAGCCTTATCATGTTCCCGGCACGCTCACGCTTCATCGTAACCTAAGCCTCTTAAGTATCTTCTCCAACTCCTTCTCCAGCCCAGCCTGCTTAGCCCTCCTGTAGAGGTAGTCTTTATCCAGCCTAGGCCATGCCTGGCTTAGTATCTT
>WAON01000053.1 GCA_015521265.1 Desulfurococcales archaeon | reverse complement strand
CCTTGATCATAGACATTATTCTTTTTCAAGGATAGTTTTAATACGTTGAAATAATTGTATTCAATCCTAGCCTTGAATAGAATAGTTATGGGTTGATCGGTTTGAGTAATGTTAGGCTTGAAGGACACGTATTACTGGAACCAACAATACCGGGTTCATCAACGTTATACGTTATAAAGAGGATCATAGCGCATAAAAAGACTAGGTATCAAGACGTTCTACTAGCAGAGCTCGAGGGCTTCGGCCTCGCACTAGTTATCGATAACTATATTCAGAGTACGCTTAGCGATGAATACTTGTATCATGAATCACTAGTACACCCGGCAATGACGCTCCACCCTAAACCGGAGAGGGTATTGATTCTAGGAGGGGGTGAAGGTGCTACTCTAAGGGAAGTATTAAAGCACCAGACGGTCAGGGAAGCAGTTATGGTTGATATTGATGGTGAAATAGTCGAGTTCGCTAAGAAGTATCTAGGCTCGATGCATCGTGGATCATTCGATGATCCTAGGAGTAGGGTTGTAATAATGGATGGTAAAAAATACTTGGAGAAAGCCGTTGAGAAGGGTGAGAGTTTCGACGTCGTTATAATGGATTTAACAGATCCTTACTCGAGCGAAATAGCTAAACCCTTATACGGTATTGAAACCTTCCAGCAGATAAATAAGTTGATCGGGGAGGATGGGGTAGTAGTTACACAAGCAGGTAATTCTTGGTATTATGGAGACGCTTACAAGTATGTATTGAAGAATATGGAGAAAGTATTCAATCATATCCTTGAATACTACGCCTGGATCCCAAGCTTCACATATACAAACAACTATATACTGGGAAGCAATAGCCTCGACCCATCAGAGATCGATCGGGAACTAATAGATAAGAGGCTGAGGGAGCGCGGAGTATTAACCAGATTCTTCAACGGCAGGATCTATGAAGTATTCAAGCTACAACAACCAATATACCCATGAAAACTAACAGGTAAGGCTGGAGGGCTCCGAGAGGATTTGGAGCCGGTTATAGTTTTTGAAAATGTTACGGCTGGATACAGGGTTTTGAGGGGTTTTTGGAGTTTAATCCCTAGAGTTAAGCCTGTCCTCTACAATTTATCCTTCAATGTTTACCCTGGTGATAAGCTAGCTATTATCGGTGAGAGCGGGGCCGGTAAGACTACTATTATAAAGATCCTATTGGGCTTGATGAAGCCGGTTAGTGGTAGAGTACTAGTTTTCGGCAAAGACATCTACGCCTTAAAGAGCTCGGAGAGGAGGAAGCTTTACAGAAGGATCGGTTATGTACCACAGGATCCTGGTAGGAGCCTCAACCCAAAGCTTCAAGTAATAGATATACTAGCCGAACCCCTCGAGGCTCAGGGTGTTCCATGGAGGATTATCGAGGATAAGGCTAGGGAGGTTTTAGGATTCGTCGGGCTAAGTGATAAAGTACTAGATATGTATCCGGACCAGCTTAGCGGTGGTATGCAGCAGAGGGTATTAATTGCCCGTGCATTGATCCACGACCCCGAGATACTAATACTAGATGAGCCTACATCAGCCCTAGACGTATCGATACAGGCCCAGATCATTAAGCTTATAAATAAGATCTACGGAGCCCGCCGCTTAACATTGATACTTGTAACACACGACCTCGCTGTTGCTCAGTATGTTGCTGATCGGGGAATTGTTCTGCGGAAGGGTGTAATTGTTGAGGAAGGGGATTTGATGAAGCTGATCAGGAGGCCGGAGCATGAGTATACTAGGTTGTTGGTAAAAAGCTATATGTTTGAATAAAAACTAGATCAACCCCATATTTGATAGCTTCTTCGACAAGTACTCTTTCAATTTATCAGTTGATATCGTCTTGTTATCGTAATCTATGTAATCCATTGAGGCGAAGCTGAATCCTCCCAGGTTTACTGTTCTAATGTCTCGTTTAACCTTTGAGAAGAATCCTCCCTTCCTCTCAACAATGTATGATAGCTTAATATTGATGCTGACATCTTCCTTCTTTGATACCGTTAACAGTACTGGCTTCTTCCCCTTACCCGTGTACCTGATCGTTACCGTTAACT
>WAON01000052.1 GCA_015521265.1 Desulfurococcales archaeon | reverse complement strand
GTATAAACAGATCGGTTTAAGAGTTGAAGTCATCCCCCCGAAACCCAATTATTTCATCGAAGTCTTCGAGGAATTCCTAAAATACTAGGTGCGCTCAGGGAAAGAGTGTCCAGTCATCACCACCCCTAGTCCTGGCCAAGCTAGGGGGGCTCTATACTATTCCGGCGCGTTCCTCACAGCGTTAAGAATTAATGCTTATCCTGGATTATTAATGTGTGCTTACCGAGGCTATTATTGGAGGGGGTTTAGTTGTTTAAACTATTACTGCTCGGCTACTTGCCCGGTTTATTGCTCCCATTAATAATGGCTTTGTTTCCGGGAAATGTTGTTGCTGCATGGTTTTTCATGGCTTCATGGGTTGTCTATATTTTCCTACTACTAGTCTATGCTTACTATTCCGAGGAAAAGAGCTGGGATGAGACTAGTTGATTGGAGAAATAATTGCTCTAGGCGTTATTGCTTCATGGCTAATAGTTACCAGCGTTTACGGCTACTATGTTACACGGAAAGGGTTTAAGAAGGGTAGCGCTGATGAATGGTTTGTCGCTGGGCGGAAGCTTGGATTACTAGTTCTCTGGCTTAGTCTTGGTGCTAATATTTACAGTAGCTATACCTTCCTAGGCCTCCCCGGATTCACTGCTCGGAAGGGGTTTAGCGTCTGGGCTATAACTGTTTACGGCATGCTTGCATACCTCATCGGTTTCTGGCTTATACCAAGGCTTTGGAGCATGGCTAAGAGGAATAACTGGTTAACACTTGCCGATGCCTTCGAAGACCTATATAATAGCCGTCTAGTCGGGGGCTTCGTCGCTGTCGCCGGCGCGTTGTGGAGTATACCCTATGTACAGTTACAGCTTCAAGGGATGGGTTACATTATTGAGGTTTCCGGTTATGGAGGCATTGATCCATTCACAGCTAAAATCACTGCTTTCCTACTCCTCACAGCCTTCGTAGTATTTGGAGGATTAGTTAGTGTAGCCGGGATAAATGCTCTACAAGGAGCTATTATGCTTGGAGCATTGTGGAGTATAGGATTCGCAGCGCCTTTAATAGCCTTTGGAGGATTCGATCGATTATTCAACGTGTTACAACACTACTCCGCTAGTAGTAATGGATTATTCCACTTATACCCCACTATGGGGGATTTATACTTCCTCTACTCGATCATCTTTGTCGCACCCCTAGCCTTCTGGCTATGGCCTAATAGGGTTCAGAACATTTATGGAGCTAAGAGTATCAATACTGTTAAGAAGAACATGGTACTAGTAGGGATCTATCAGCTAGGGCAAATACCAGCAATACTCGTAGGCCTTACAGCCGCTGGCTTATATGCATCCGGACTATTAACCGCTCCAATATATGAGAAAAGCGTTGCCGATAAGAGCTTCATGCTTGTAACCCGTGCCCTCTTTAACCCATGGATTGTTGGAATTGTTGGTGCAGCTGCATTAGCCGCTTCATTATCGACTGCTGCAGCGATACTCCATGTTTCCGGTGCATTGTTTAGTAGGAATGTCTTACCTAGAACTAGTAGTGGGAGGCTAGTATTGTATGCTAGGCTTTTCACCGGTTTAATAGCAGTTATCAGCTTATATCTTGCCCTATACATGCCGGATGTACTGATCTACCTGTTACTCGTCGGCTATGCGGGGATTGCACAGTTCTTCCCGGAGTATATACTAGCAGTTAAGAAGCCGGGCCTGGTTGATAAGTGGTTGGCTATAACAGCTATGTCCGCCGGCATGGCTACGGTTGGTATAGTGAAGGGATTATGGGGTAGGCCCTTCAATATATATGAAGGATTATGGGGTCTCTTAGTGAACTTGTTAATCCTGATAATCGGGATCTACATTAAGAAGAAACGATAATACGTGCTCCAAGCAAGTGGTGATCAGCTGGTTTGAGTATTAGGGGAGGCTTACCCATCGGTTTTCCGGTTCTTCAAAAGATTGAGGCTTGGAGGCTTGGCTTCTATACTTATTTTCTCCTAGTAAACCTTGGTTTTGGAATGTACTTGACGATTAGCAGGGACATGGTTCAATACATACTAGGCTATAACTACTCCTTCATGTCGATCGTTGTTGCCGCTGAAAACATACCATTAATTGTTTCAGCCCTAGGCGGCGGGCTGGGGGATATTATTGGTCGTAGACTACTAGTCCTTGCTGGGACCCTTTCAGCAATACCCTTATTTCTACTCGGCTTTCTACCGATAAAATACCTCCCCCTACTAGCCGGTACCTATATTTTCTTTTGGAGCCTAGCCCAGCCCTCGATAACGGGTGCTTTACTACATGCTACTTCTTCATCCGGAGTGCAATACTCGATCTACGCAGTGTTTGGAACTATTGGATGGGGTATTGGAGGCCCCTTCGCAGGCGTTTTAATAAGTACTTACGGCTGGAGGGCTGCATGGATAGCCTCGGGCATTATAACCCTTTTATCCTTTATTATAGCCTACCTCTTCTTCCCCCACACAGTGATTGGTGGAGAGGCGAGTATCGGGGATCTATTCCGTACATTGCGCAGTATTTACCCCTTTTTCACCGCTAATGTTCTTACTATTTCCGGCTTCCTATTATTCTACGGTAACTACTCCCTCATCCTCCGTGGAAGGATAAGTGATCCAGGCCTTTACGGGCTTGTATACACGTTTATCCCGGCAGTTGTTGGAATTATTACTAGGCCCCTGATAGGCTTGGCTTCGGAAAAAATTGACCCGTTGAAACTGGCTTTTACCGGTACTATTCTATACATACTAGTTATATCAGGGTTATACTATTCAACCGGGTTATTAATGATTATACTCTGGGCTTTCCCCATCTTCCCCTTCATCGATCAAGGCTTTATGCTAACTTACTCCCGCAGACTACCGGGATCCCTGCAGGCTTTCGCTAGTGGTTTATGGGGTACTGCTTTCAGTATTGGCGGGCTAGTAGTCTTTGTAATCGGGTTGATGCTTAGACATAATAGCCTTGAAACAATCTATTTCCTAACCCTACTCTTCCTCTCAACATCTATGCTACTAACCGGCTGGCTACTGAAGAGGAACCGCGGCGTTTAGCTTGTAGGATTATGAGGAGTATTATGAATGTCGTATTCGGCACTATAACGTGTCTAAGGCTTGGATTCAATAAGCCTGTTATGATACCGGTAATGTTCATGCCTAGTAATAGCCTGGATGAAACAAGCCACTCGAGACTTGAATTTCCAATATTGCATCCATTTATTACTCCTAGTAGAAACATGTATGATAATATTCCCAGTATTATGTGGAGTAATGGGTGCAGTATTCTTGACGCAGCGTAGAATAGGATTATTACTAGGATTACCGGGTACGATAATAGTATTTTACTACTACATAGTTTTGCTAGTCTAATGTCTAGTCTTCCAAGTTTATCCGCTGCTATGATGAATAATGCGATAAGGATCAACGAGAATAAATGGTATTGCTCTGGGGGCTTATAGGTTTCAGGCGATAAATTAAAGATTAAAGCGTTTACCAGGGCTAATAGTATGAGTAGTTTTAAACCATTATTACTGATTATTCTTTCCCCTTTAATATTGGGGAAGAGGCTGTGCGTGATCATTGTTGGTACTAGTACACTGTAGATACTGTGGAATATTGTTAGGTAAGTTGCCCATGGCCAGTTAATACCCATAAACCTACCATAATATCCAAATATTCCGTTTTTATCAGTCTCCGGATTATAATAAGTGTTTACGAGTATTCCTTCAACATATACTCCCTGAACGAGTCCTAGGAGGAGCAGCTGCTTATAATCATAATTTAACGCGACCATTAGCTCCCGGTAAATAATTACTGGGACTCCATAAGAGAACATTAGCATTATGAATACTAGGGGGTTTAGGAATCTGTAGAAGGGTGTACTACCAGTTGTTAATTCGGGTATAGCAGGTGATAACAATAGTAGTGTTAGCAATGGTTTCCAGTATTTTTTCATTTCCTATACCATGTCGTCTCTTTCCCCTTATCCATCAGTATTATACCGTACTTGCCTAGTTCGCTCCTGATCCTATCGGCTAGATCGTATAGTTTCCTCTCCCTAAGCTCCTTCCTAACATCTACCACTATATTTATAATATTGTCTAGTAGTGTTTCCAGTTCTTCCGGCGGCTTTGCTAGTTGTTTGTCTAGTACTCCTAGTACTGTATTGTATTCTTTGAGTAAGCGGTATGCTGTTGATACCAGTATGTATTTTGGATTATACTGTATTTCCCCGTAAACAATCGATAAATAATTGTTTACAGCCGCTAATGCCTTGGGGGTGTTGAAGTCATTGCTTAATGCTTCATGGAAAGCTTTATGTGTTCCTAGTAGCTTCCTTAGAGTCTCGAGGTCTCTATCCCCTGCACGATGCAGGCTTACTGCTTCGCGGGCTAGTTTTTTAAGCATATTCGCTGCTCCAACGAGGCGTTCGTAGAGTTTTACTGCTTGATTCATTGATTCCTCGCTGAATAGTAGGGGTTTTCGGTAGTGCCCGCTGAGGTACCATAGCCTTAATGGTTCGGGCCCCCATTTCTTGAATGCTTCGCGTAGCGGTATTATGTTTCCGAGGCTCTTACTCATCTTCTCCCCGGCTAATAATACCATACCGCTGTGCATCCAGTATTTTACCCATGGCTTTACTCCTAAGGCTGCCTCGCTCTGAGCCCTCTCATTCTCATGGTGTGGAAATATTAGGTCTGTCCCTCCGCCGTGTATATCGAATTGTTTCCCGAGGTATCTCGTACTCATAACGCTGCACTCGATGTGCCATCCAGGCCTCCCCTTACCCCATGGTGCTTCCCAGTATGGCTCTCCCGGCTTCCACGCTTTCCATAGTGCGAAGTCGTATGGTTTCTTCTTCTCAGCTAGGAATTCTTGCTCCTGCCCCCACTGCTCCTTGTCCAGTCTTCCGGATAGTTGTCCGTAGTCTGGGTATTTGTCTACTTCAAAGTATACTGAGCCGCTTGGGGTTGTGTATGCATATCCCTTATCTATGAGGATTTGTATGAATTGTATTATTTCCCTAATATGATCTGTAACTCTAGGATGGAGATCGACCTGCACGTTCAACTTATCAAGACTTTCCAGGTAGTCCCTCGTATAGTATTCGCTTATCTCCCTCCAATCCCTACCCTCTTCATTAGCCCTCATAATGATCTTATCGTCTATATCGGTAATGTTCATAACATGTACTACGTGGTAGCCTCTAAAGGATAAGTATCTCTTGAAAGCATCATATACAACGTAGGTTTTACCATGGCCTATATGGTTGTAATCATATACTGTCGGCCCACACACGTACATTCGTATAATTCCAGGTTCTAATGGTATTAGTTCCTCGAAACTCCTAGTCAACGTGTTGTAAATCTTTATTCTAGGTAGCAACCCGGTATTCACCTAGCCGTAGTATTTACGAGTGTTATTATGGTAAAACCGGTAAGCCCCTTTTTAATACTGAATAGCTACAATGTTATACTTGGAAATAATATTATCATATTTTACGGTATGCCTCCATAATAGCTATTGCCGCCTTGTTTATCTTTTCTCTTAATTCCTCACTAGTTGCTAGGTGTGGTTTTTCAGCTAGTAGGTTATCGCTTATAACCAGTACTGCGGCTGTCCTCCAATTCCTCATCCATCCGAGGGTGAAGAGTGCTGCGGCCTCCATTTCGACAGCTATTACTCCGCGCTCAGCCCATCTACGAGCGAATCCTGGGTCTTCAGCGTAGAAGGCATCGCTGCTGTAAACTGGTCCCTTATAGTATTTTACTCCTTGTTCATTAAGTGCTTTCATGATTTCTACTGTTAGTTCTGGGTCTGGGCTTGTCGGTGCACATGCTTCAGGAAGGTATTGTCCTAGTCCGCAGCCTCCTCTTGTATATGCTGCTCCCGTTGCTACTACAATGTCCCCGATCTCTAATTCTTCCTTCATACCGCCGGCCGTTCCAAGCCTAGTGATCTTCTTTGCCCCCAGCATTCCGAGTTCTTCGAATACAATCGCGGCACTTGGACATCCCATTCCATGGGTTGCTATTGTTACATCTATATCCTTGTATCTTCCCGTTATTGTTAATAGACCCCTATGCTCGTTCACGATCCTAGGTCTTTCCAGTAGCTCTGAGAGAATCCTAACCCTGTCAGGATCACCTACAGCGATAACGTTCTCAGCTATATCCCCCGGTTTTGCTTTTAAGTGGAAGGGTGGGCCTGACATTTCTCTCCACAACTTATTATTATTCTATATTAACTGAGTAGGGTGGGTG
>WAON01000051.1 GCA_015521265.1 Desulfurococcales archaeon | reverse complement strand
TCCAATCACTGGTAGGTCTAGGACTGGGTCTAGTATTGGATGCTTATAACCCGTTTTAAGGGCTTTTTCCAGGAGCTTCTCGAGTATCATAGCCTTCGTAGCCGGGTCTTCTGGGAGCTTGTTTTCTTGTGGTGTTAGGGGTATTAGTACTGTGGGAACCCCCCGGTTCTCATGGCCAACCCCATCAATATTAGAAAAACAAACACTAAGAACGAGTGAAGCACCAGCATTTACAGCAGCGTTTATCTCCGATGATATCAGTGAATCGATAGCGACAGGCACATCGTACTCCTCCCTTATAAGCCTCACTAACCGGTAGGCTTCGTTTGGATGCGGGTTTAATGGTTCAAGCCCGATACTTATAATATCAGCTCCATCATCCAGTAGCCTCCCAGCCCTACCCAGTAGTTTATCCTTCGTTAGCCTGTGGGCATTACTGATCTCTGCTATAATCCTGAAAGGCGGGGGCCTGATCGGGATTACTAGGCCGCCGATAACCCAGCCCTTCTCCAGGGTTTCAGCTTCAAGCTCCTCGAGAATCCTCTTATTACGCTCATAAGCCTGCCTCGCCAATATGTTATCAGCGGGTTCATCCGGGGATAAAACGCTCAATGGATCATCAAGGCCCAGGATCAACGGTAAATCATCGGCGTGCATAGGCCCCTTAACAGCTGGAACACCAAGCTTCTCAGATATAATCCTAGCAGAACCCCGGCAAAGCCCCGGTATAACTACTAAATCATACTTACCAACATCTACTCGAAGCCTTTCAAGACTCTTAGCAATATCCTCAGTAGACAATAACGCTATAACCTGGACAGGTAGCTCAACAACATCCACTATATGCTTCGACTTAGCCCTAGCAAGAACTTCTTCAACGATCCCCCTTGCAAGCCTACCAGTAACGAGTAGAATTTTCAACTACCTGCTAAACCTCCAATAATTCAGATATAACCTCCGCGTATAAGACGTGTTTAAAAATAATATTCTCCGCCTATAAGAACTATTATTATTCCCGGAGGAGTTTCAGTGCCTTTACCTGCTGATCGAAATACTTCAGATTATCCTTGTTTAAGATAGCTCTGAACACGGTTAGTTGTTGTTCTCTAGATATTTTCCTCCAAGCACTCTTAGAGTTATTCTCCCTTGAAATGCTTACTCCTAAGTCTTTAGCGAGTAGTACTAAGTGGTCTTCAATAGTGTGTTTACTAGTCGGCTGTTCATTTATACCATTAATAACAATAATTACTCTCGCATCCCTACCGCCATACCTTAACGAGGCTACCGCTACTCTTTCAGAAAGGTCTATAGGGTTCGATACAAGCTTTCTACTGATTAAATCGGCCTGTTCCTTTAATGAATAGTCCTCTTGATCAATTACTACGAGAAGAGATCTATATCCCAACGATATATAGTGTTGAATATAGTCAAAGACCGATATGTGTTTATAACTAGGGAATAACAAGTCAACTATGAATTCATGGTTTAGAACACTACATAATAGAGCTATTACAATGTTATCCGGACTCCCATTAGCAACAATAATACCAGCACTATTCGAAGGAAAACTGCTTAACGTGTCAAAACGTCTTAATTTACGCAGGATACGCATAATCTCGATGCTAAGCCTATGGTTAGGATCCCGCGGATAAACCTTCATATTCTCACATCAATACCCAGATCAATATATTTCTCTAATTTTTCATAAGATAACGGGGTAGTTTTCAGGTAACCCCCGGTAAGCTCCAATTTAACGATGCGAGCTTTTTCAGCTATACCGCTAAGTAGCCGGGCTGCTTCAATACTGTGAGTAGTAACAACAACCTGTTTACCATTATCGACAAGATCAACTAGTTTATTCGCAATATATACAAGGCTTCTGGGATTCATATGCGCCTCAATATCATCCCACAATATCAGATCGGGATTCATGTACTCCACCAACAAGCTAAAAGCAATCAACAACTGTATACCTTCACCGAGATCCCCAAGCCTTATCCTAGAACCATCACCTAGCCTAACCATGAGAGCATAAGATCCGCCAATAAAGGGCTCGTTAAGAATATCTGTAATGTCTAAGCCAATTATTTTGGATAAAGAACTAGCTATTCTAGTTGTAAGACCTGAAGCTGATAATTCTATCCAGTTAACATTAATAAAATGGTAAATATCCTTTAACAAGTTATCACGGATAAACAGCACATTATAGAGATAAATTGTATCATTATAAGTCCCTCCCATATTATATTTGTTTAAAGATGCTATTTGGTAAAATGCCTCATTCCCTGACTCAGACATTCCAATAGTTAGTGTATCTCCAATCAATTTTATTAAGAAGTTTTTCCATCCTGAATCATTTTCCAATTTTATTAATGCTTTCTTATTTTGCGAGCCATACTTGTGAATTAAATGCAGAATTCCCTTACTAGTAAGCGTTTCATGCATTTCGCTCAATATGTGAAATATGGTTTTTCCATATAATGATCTTGCGCCATGTGTTAGTAGTAGGGCTTCGAGTACAGTTGTTTTTCCTGATCCATTAGCGCCTATAAGAACTGTTAGCGGTGATAGTTCCAGTTCTCCTTCTCTTATACCGCGGAAGTCTTGGAATCTTATTTTTCTGATCATGTTTAAATCACAGGCGATCAATTATATTTTATCCATGATATTCATTGGAGATTTTCCAGTTATAGAGTTTACGATAATTGCACTATCGCGAATTTCCTAGTATAGATGGATTTATCATATTGCTATTACTGCATTATCCTTGCCTTTTTCCTGCTTAATGTGATGAATTAGTTTACCCCTACTACCTATTATAGTGTTCAGAGTAGCGTTATTC
>WAON01000050.1 GCA_015521265.1 Desulfurococcales archaeon | reverse complement strand
AGTATAGGTGAGGCCGGTGTCATCGGGTAGGCTACGTAGAACTGTAAACCGCCTGCTACGAAACCCGTTGAGACTGCTTCGTTACCCGTTAATAGTACTCTGGGGGGCCTATGTGGTGGTTCTCCAAGCCTAGGCGGCTCGTATTCCTGTTTCATCGTTGAAGCCTTCTCATAACCGATCAGCATGCTCTTAACATTATCCTGCACAACCTGCTCCTTCCCAATAAACTGCTTCCCAATACTCCACTTAACAATATCCAACGGTATACCCATTAATGCTGATATAACTCCTACTGCGAGCATATTCATAGTTATTGGTTTAAGCTTGTACTCCCTCAATACTTCCCTGAATGGGAATGGTATGTTTCTTGTATGGCTTGGGGGTTTTGAGACTGTTTTTGTATCGTATACTAGTATGGTCTCCCCTGTAAACTCCCATCCATGCTTATCTATTGTGTCCTGGTCGAAGGCTACGACATAATCCGTTCTATCCTCGAGCTCATATACTTCCTCGACGCCTCCTCGAACCCAGTAAGCTGTATGCCCGCCTCGGATAAGGCTTGGATACTCCGATACCCCGATCACATAATATCCTTGATGGTGAAGGGCTCGGGCGAGGACTAGTCCGGCTGTAATATTACCGCTTCCAGCCGGGCCTCCTATAAGGATCTGGATCGTGTTTTTAGACGCCATGTATTAATCCCCTCCTAACTAGTTCGTGGATATATGTAGAGGGCTTACTTTTCCTCAGGGCTAGATATTATTCTCCTAAAACTCGTGTTTACGTAGTTCGCCCATCCCTCCAGCTCCGAGGGGTCTACTTCATGTATTTCATCTTCATACATTACTATGCATTTCTCAACGACCACCCTATCTCCAAGGATCTTTCCGATCAAGTGGTACTGTACTCCCCCCGGAACCTCCTCAATTACTACTGGGAGGTATACATCGACGATGCCGTGCTTATCTATGAGGAGGTGGCCGCCCATCCTCTTAATATACTCCGTTAATGCGTCATAGAATATTTCAATTCTCTTCAAGCGGTAGCCCTCACCGTCTAGTGTCTGTGTAGATAATATCTCGTTTATGGTTAAAAACTATTCTAAAAACCAATGTTAGAGAAGGATAGTGGTTATTGTCCCGGCTCCGATCCTACCGGTGCTTCCTCAGTTGTTTCGGGTTCTTCACTTATAGTTGTTGTTTCAACTGCTTTCTTAGGATGTATTGCTTTATATATTATTAGTCCTAGCACGGCTAATAATCCAACTACTATAAGTGTTAATACTAGTATTTCGGGTGATGAGAGGAAAGAGCCCCCGCTTCTAAGACTAGTTGATTCCTCAATGTTTTCTGGTAGTTGTACGCCTATATCGATCCTCTTAGATTCGCCGGGTGCAACCTGTACTAGTTTAACACTCTGCTTGTTATCCTGGTTTATTGGTGCTAGGCTGTAGCCTCCGCGATAGATCATTACGTAGCCCGGCTGATCCCCTTTATTAGTAACATTAATATATGTGCTACCCTTCCTCCCAGTGATTACTATTTTCGCTCCCGGGAATCCTCCCGCAACGATCTTGACTCCGTTGACGTTTATTTCTGCATGGCTGGTCTCTCTGGGTATGTTTGTATCTAATAGTTTTAGCTCAACTACTCCCTTACCGGTAAAGGGTTTACCGTATCCCTGGCTCGAAATCTTAACGTTTAAGTGCACGTATAGTGGTAGGAGGTATGCTTCGTGTAGGTACATGTCACCTGTGATCGTATAGTTTATACCTAACTGTGAGAACTTGATATTTAGTGTTTCATGTATAGCTGGGTATCCGTTATAGTCTGTTGTCTCGATATCCTTGACACCATAGAGTGATGGACCGATTAGGCTTCCGGGGTTGAAGGAGCCTAGTTGTGGGGCTGATATAGTGCTCCTCCCGATCTCGCTCTGCACACCGGTGTAATAATTGTTTATTGGTATTGTAAACCTATACCTCGCCTCGCTTTCACTCGGGGTTATTGTTGTAGTTGTTGGGCTTGGAGCGTTTGTTGATGATATATAGCTTGTTCCACGAATTAGCCTCACCTCACCGTAGATCGTTGAACGAGTAATGTTTAGTGATATTATGAATTCTGCGCTTATTTTTATCCTTGAAGTATTGTTGATCGATATATCCATGCTGTACTCATATTTTGCATAGAAACTGCTTGGCCCCTTACCCCCCTGGCTAAGGGTTTTCATTGGTGCTGAGCCCATGATTACAAGGAGTAGTAGAAGTAGTGATATAATATACTTATTCAAACTAATAAACCTCCATAACACCCTTTCCTTCAAAAATAACATAGTTTTCAATAACTGATAAAGGTAGTGGTTTATTTGGTAACTTATTTATTTTACCAATAGTCAAATATTATTTGTAGAAGTATTTTAGGTGATGTATGATGTATAAATACCTAGTATTGTTAACATTATTGTTGATCATTCTATTAACGCCTATACCGTCTAGCGGCGATTCCAGCGTTGACGGCGTATCGGTGAGTTATAGTCTTGAACCATCTTATGCATATAATGATGTATATATTGGTGCTGGAGTTACATATAATATCACTGCTAATTTTACCGGTGAAAACAATTATTACTATGCAAACATCTCAGTAATATATAATGGAACAGTATCAGCTTCCTTCACCCATCACCCGGGCGGGGGACAGGGGATCTACATCACATCCTATGGAGTAATCGTTACTGATATATCAATGGCTAGTAGTGGTGAACACTTCAATGTATCCTTCAACTTGATCGTTCCATGGTATATTAATGGCTCGCTGAAAATATACATAAACATAACTAATTCGACAACTGGTAAGGGAATAGTTATTTGGAGGAACTTTACAATAGTTAACGAGACATACATTGGTGATGTAAGAGTACCAAAATGGCTACCGCTGCATAGGGATATACCTGTAAGCTTCAAAGTATACTATAAACACACGCATATACCCGTAGTCGACGAACCAGTCTGGGTATGGCTTGAACCAGCAAGTATTGGGTCGAAGCAATCTCCCAGTAAAATATACACTACTAGATCCGGAAAAGACGGATCGGTATCCCTAATCATTGATGGACCCAATACTGCGGGAATATACAACCTAGTAATCGAGACAGCGCACTTGGCTGGGAATACACCGTATAAGACAACTATTTATATAGGCGTAGCTCTAGGAGGCGAACCAGTCAATACTTATTACCGCCAAGCTTTTACAGCAATAGCTATGTTATCGCTACTAGTAGGATTGATAATTTATAAAAAACATATAGGTTAAATCTGGAGGGGCAGTCTATTCTACCCCTCCACTCCTCTATACTATGTTTTCTTACTTCTCAACAGGTATATTCCAGCGATTAACAGTAGTACTATTATTACTCCAACTATTACAGCTGTTGTTGTAGTTGTTGGTGGTGGACTGGTTGTAGTGGGCGGGGTTGTTGAGGGGGTTGTTGTTCCTGGTGTTGTAGTTGTTGTTGGTTGTGTGGTTGTTGTTTGTGTTAGTACGCGTATTGTAACCGTCTTGGTTGCCGTGTTTCCTCCTGCATCTGTTGCTTTGATCTTTATTGTTAGTGTTCCTGTCGGTATGTTTTCTAGTTTATATGTGATGCTTGTCTTACCTGTTACGTTTAGTTCTTCTTCTCCGATGTATAGTATTGTTTCTACAGGGTTTGCATCGTCGATACTCCACTGTATGGTTAGTGTTTGTCCAAGGTAGTAGGCTTCGTCTGGTAGTGGTGATATTATTGTTATTGTCGGTGGGGTGTTGTCGACGATTATCGTTATTGTTGCTTCGGCCTTGTTTCCTGCTTTGTCTATTGCTGTTAGGGTTATCGTGTGTTCTCCGTCTGCTAGTTTTGTAGTGTCCAATGTGTAGCTGTTCTTACCGGTTACTACTTGTTCCGCTCCATCTATTGTTAATACTGCTTTCTCAATATTTGCATCTTCAACTGAGAAGGCTATGTTTATCGTCCCTGATACTACTGCATTGTTAATCGGTGAAGTAATTTCTACTGTCGGCGGAGTATTGTCGACGATCAAGACTATGCTCTGGCTTGATTCATGCCCTGCTTTATCCGTTACTCTCAGCGTAATTGTTACTTCGCCGTCTGGTAGTGTTGTAGTGTCTAGTACGTAGCTTGTTTCACCGGTTATATCGTGTTCTACCCCGTTTATTACTAGTACTGCTTTATCCAGTGTTAGATCGGTGTATGATACATTAATTGTTACCGTTCCTTTAACATAGGTATTGTTTCCAGGTGCTTCGATTGAGATTACTGGTGGTGTATTATCAATTGTTATAGTGATTGTTGACTCCATAGTATTCCCTGCTTTATCGGATACTACTAGTTTCAACGTGTGGGTTCCATCACTGTATTGCGTCGTGTCTAGCTGGTATGTTGAACCCGTTAATTCCGCTACTAGCGTGTTATCAAGGTATAACCTGGCTTCTTCTAGGTTTGCATCGCCATATGATACATCGATAGTTACCGTTCCGGATACGACTGCTCCGTTCATTGGAGAGTTGATCGATGCTGTTGGTGGAGTGTTATCCACGATAATTGTTATCTCATCGCTTGCAGCGTGTCCGGCTTTATCGGTTACTACTAGTTTAATAATGTGTTCTCCATCGTTTAGGCTTGTAGTGTCTAATGTGTAGCTTGTCAAGCCGGTTATGTTTATGGTTTCATTGTCTATGATTAATAGTGCTTGTTCTAGCGTTAGATCATTGTAGGATACTGTTATCGTTATTGTCCCGCGGTGATACGTATCGTTGGCCGGGCTTGTTATCTCACCTGTTGGCGGTGTATTGTCTACGATTACTACTATACTAGTCGTTGATTCATGCCCTGCTTTATCCTGTACTATTAGTGTTATATTGTGTAATCCGTCCGTCATGGTTGTTGTATCTAGTGTATAGTTGTAGGTTCCGGTAATGTTTACTGTCTCATTATCGATCAGTAGTATTGCTTCCCTTAGGAAAATGTCACTATACATTACCGTTATGTTTACCACGTCGTGTATTACGGTTGAGTTGCTTGGTGATAGTATCTGTGCAGTTGGCGGGGTGTTGTCGATGTATATTGTTACCGTGTACTCCATGGTGTTTCCGGCTTTATCCTTTACTAGTAGCGTTATATTGTGCTCGCCGTCGTTGTACTGTGTAGTATCTAGCGTGTAGCTATAGGATCCAGTTACATCTATGTAGGAGCCGTCTATGCCTAGATACGCTTTGTCAAGGTTTGTATCTGAGTAGTTGAATGTTACATTGATTACTCCGGAGTAGTATCCGCGGCTTACTGGATAGGTTATTACTGCTGTGGGCGGTGTATTATCGATTATGATTATTATTGAGGCTGATGATGTATGGCCTAGTGTATCGTTTGCAGTTATTGTCAGCGTGTATGCTCCATCTGGTAGCATCGTAATGTTTAAGCTGTAAGTTGTTGATCCAGTTATGTTTACCGTTATGTTTCCTATGCTTAGCCATACCTGGTCTAGGTGTTCTTCATCAATGCTATATGATATTGTTACTATTCCGCCTACTACTGAGTTATTAGCTGGTGAATTTATCGTTACTGCTGGAGGGGTGTTATCTACTATTATCGTTACTGTATCCGTGGATCTCCTGCCGGAATAGTCTATTGCTTCAAGTGTTATTGTTAATTGTCCATCATTGTACTGTGTCGTGTCCAGTGTGTAGCTGTATGTTCCTGTAACGTTTATTGTTTCACCGTTTATGTGTAGGTATGCGTAGACTGGCGATAGGTTGTCAGTGTAGTTGAAGGTTATATTGATCGTTCCGGATACTAGGGCTCCATCCTCGGGGCTCGTGATCTCTGCTGTAGGCGGAGTCTTGTCTACATAGAATACTAGTATGTACTCCCTAGTGTTACCTGCAATGTCTACTGATACTATCCTGAAGTAGTGCATACCCTCTCTTAGGTATCCTAGGTTTAATCCCTGGAAGTCCATCGTATATTCGTGTTCGCCGTTCATGTTCTTTATACGCTGCAGTGATCCATCGAAGTAACCATAGGCTTTCGACAAGCCTGACGTATTGTCTACTATGTGGAAGAAGAAGCTAACTGTTCCTCCAGAGAAGTAGGTGTTGTTTGCTATATTACATGTTATTATTGGTGATAGAGTGTCGATTCCTATGATAAGTGTATTTATCGGCTCTATGTTGCCTACGTTGTCTATGCTGTAATACATTATCGTGTGTGTTCCATCATTGCTGTGATCGCTTGGTGCTGGTATATAGACAATGTCGCCCATGACCCATGATCCGTTGTCCACGCTGTAATAAGTAGCGTTTACTCCTGCAACGTTATCGGTTGCTGTAAGCATTATTGCTACATCGTTGTTATACCATGTCTTCGTAGAGTTATCGGTTGTAATTGGCGGCGTATTATCTGGAGTGACATATATTGTTTTCACCATTGTCTTCCCAGATACGTCTACTGCTATTATTGTTATGTTTAACGGCTTACCATCCGGATACGTTGTAGTATCTATTATTAACGTGTAATTGTCTCCTTCTACCAGCGTCCACATAATACTTGAACCATTAATGTATACTTCGGGCGTCGATGGTAGATCATAATATGTATCGTAGATCTCTGCTATAACCGTTACATTACCGGATACAATCGTGTTGTTCTCTGGTTCATGTACTATGATTGTTGGAGGAGTCTTGTCTAGGTATACATTTATCGATAGTGAATCATTGGCTGCTCCATCTATTGTTACCACATTGATTACTAGTGTAGTTGGGCCGTCGGGTAGTTTTGATAGGTTTAACTGTACTGCTACATCTCCAATGACTCCACTAGCCGAGCCGACAGTCAGGTTATTAGCCGTTATTGTTACATTTGTCTTCTTGTAGCCATTTACGTATAGGTGTATCGTTGTTACTGCGTCGATGTATGATCCCGGTGTTAGCGATGTGTTCTGGATGAGTCTTAGTGTTTCAAGGGTTATTGTTTTCTCGAGTAAGCCGATCGATGTAGCGTTTAGGTCTGTTAGTTCTGCTTTTATGCTCCACTTCCCTGACTCGTTGATCGTTATGTTCTCGTCTACTGTATAGGTTGTGTTCGGCGGTATCATGATGTTTACGGTTTTAACTAGTGATTCGTTGAGGTATATGTTTAGTTTTCCGGTTACTGGTTTTGTAGAGTTGTTTGTTATGTTTGTCGTTACTGTTAATGGGTTGCCTTCTACTACTGGCTTAGTAGTGTCTAGCCCTGTTATTGAGATATTGTAGAGTGGTTCGTAGACTATTCCACTGGCCCATGTCTTGTTTTCTGGCGGTGTTTTTACTGCTGGGTCTAGGCTACGCCTCCATATTAGTGCTAGGTACCCGCTCGGTGTAGATGCGAACGTGTACTGTTTATCTAGTAGGTCGTCATCCGTTATCCTCGCCGTTACCGTCTTCCACGTTGTTGTATCAACAATGTATATTTCTATATCATCACGGTCATCCCTGATATTAGCTGCTACTAGTAGCTTGTTCTTACTGGATAGTATTGATGGATCGAAGCCTGTTCCTATCCTTACAATGACCCATGCGGTTCCGTTCCATCCTGCTAGGTAGATGTTTCCTTCATCAGTGCTCCAAGCGATTCTTCCATAGGTGTCGGCATCTAGTAGTGCTACGTTGCTCGTAGTTGGTAGTGTAGTAGGTGTAGTCCATGATTCACCGTTGTATTCGGAGTACTTTATTCCTCTGATCAGTTCTTCGCCGTCCCAGTATAGGTCTGTGGCCCAGTATACTGTGGGTCTTCCATCTATGAATCCGGCTGCTACATCGTATATTGTATACGTGCTTGGAACCCTTGATCCAGGTATGATCGTTACCGGGCTCCAGCCCGATCCATCGTTTAGCACTGCCTCGACTACATAGGAGTTATTAATTAGTGTCGACCAAGCCGCTATTGTTAATCCATTATAGGACTCGACGTCCAGTGATAGCGAGACGTTTACCGCTATTATTTCTGGAGGTGTCCATGCTGATCCATTGTATTCTGCATAGTATAGTGTACCCTTGTTGAGCAGGCGTACAAGCTCTGACGGAGTCGTGTTCTCGCTTATACTGGGCATTGCTAGGGCTAGTACTCCCAGCTTCGAACCTACTGGTACTGCTTTTACTAGTGCATAATTCTCATTGGGGAAGCTGAGCTGGGTTGGCGTAGTCCATGTGTCTCCGACTAGCCTTGAGATCATTATCTTTGAATTACTGTTATCGGTTGAAACCCATACGGTGTATAATCCCAGGCCTTCTACGTATGCTGTTGATTCTCCCAAGCTGCTCATCGTGGATGGTGATGCTAGGGTTGGATAGCCTAGATCAATATTGTAGAACTGATAAGATAACAGAGTTACACCTGGATCGTTGTAGCTCTTCTTAACCCATGATCCATGCTCATATACGTATTTTAACCCGTAGGTTCCGGAGGCTGATGCTGAGAATAGTGAGAGGTCTACCTCGACATTACCCGTTATTCCTGCTTTAAATTGTGCATAGTAGTCGTAGTCCTTGTAGCCTGCGTGGAATCCGACTGTTGCTTCAGCTGATAACTTTAACCTTGATCCAACGCTTAGCTCTGCTTTACCCGTAGCCGATATTCCAATTAATAATGTTGGTATTGCTTTAACTTTCAAGTGCTCGTCTAGCTGTATTACTGTTGATGATAGTTCTAGGTAGATCTTCCCCTCAACGCTTAATGGCTTAGCGTCATCACCAGCTCTGGGTATCCACCTAGCCCATTCCAACGGGAATTTATAACTCCACCTGTATCCTCCTCCAGCGGATAGCTCAATTGTTATACCGTCGAAGCCCCATTTACAGTTCTTAACGCTCCATCCACCACTGGCTGTTACCTTTCCTTCTGCCCCGTAAATTCCGACTCCGAGCTCAACGCTTCCACCTCCGCTTACCTTTACTGAGGTTGGCGTTGGATCTACCTCTATTGAGAACTCAGCCTTGATCTCTATCGGCGAGCTAGACTTAACCATGTCTAAGAGTATCTTCGGCGCCGGCAGGTTCTCAAAGCTCCACTTATGAGAGCCCTTCAAATAAGTTATAAGAGCTTGTAGCCATCCAGGCATTTTCACCTTCTTATCACATTCCTTAGGTTTAACCTTGTCATTATTAGGCTTAGATAAGTGTACTACACTATTCTTAGCATCCTGGAAGCTCGAGGCTGCTACGAATATCGATGTTGAACCCGTATCGATTTGTAACTTGTAATTCGTCGCTACAACGTAGTGTCCGCCATTCATATGTTTAGTATCTACTGTTACCGTGAAAGTATACATGTCTCCCCCGGCAGCAACCGCATTCTCAATAACCTTAGGCGGTAATGGAATCTTCACCGTTCCCTCGGGTATAGTGTTGTGCCAGTTATAGACTGGTACGCCGTTTACATATATTGTTCCATCGTGTGGTAGTACGTGCCAGACATCGTAGCGTGGTATGAAGTCTATCCATAGGGTTGCGTTTATTTGTAGCGTGTTGTTGAATGCTGGTGGATCAACTGATAACTTGATCTTCGTCGATACGTGGGGCCTATTAGTACAGTACCAGTCTTTCGACTGGCCGGTAGCTCTAACGTGTTCGACTGGTACACTATATATCTTCGAACCCTTCGGGAGGTTTATGGGCGGCATCTCGTATCTGAACGATGCCGGGTCTCCTGTTTCAACGACGAGTGTTCCATTATGTAGCGCTGGATCCGTTGGGTATATTCCGAGTACTGGTATTACGTAGAAGTATATTGCCTGCTCATGCATTATCCTAACATGGTTCATCGACGGGTATACGTAGGCGAATGTTGAAGCCGGTCCTTCGAGGTGCACGCTTAGATCGGTTATCGTGTCTCCATGGTTCACAAGCCTCCACGACTGTACTAGTGTATGATTATCCATTCCGAGATAATCTAGTGTAACGTTGAAGACCGGCTCTTTAACATATACGTGTATAACCATGTAGTCTGTAGCGTTACTATCTAGGTTTACCAGCATTGCCGTTATAGTATAGTTATTCCTAGTCGTATCTGCAGCATGTATTACTAGCATCAACGTAACGAACTTACCAGAACCTACTTTTTCAACGGTATCAATTGATCCAGGCCCTACAAAGTCTACTATTAGCTCCGGGCTAGACTCTATGATCTTAGCATAGATCGCGTGTGGATACATGTAGTCGAGATTCCTTACTTTAACGTAGACCAGCTGGTTGTAGTCGCGGTTAATCGTTACGTTAAGCTCGTGATCCACGAATACCACTGAAACCGTTACGTTTACATAGTACATCGGCGAGGTGTATGAGCCGTACTCCGATACTGCCTCAATGTAGAACATGTATCTATGCCCTGATGATAATCCGCCGATAGGTATCCTATAGAACGTATCCCTCGATAATTCGCCGTATCTTATAATAGTCCATGAGGAACTACTTACATCCCTGAAGTATATCGTCCCGTTTATTGGTACATTGCTCTTAAAGGTTACAACGAGGGTGTTCGATGCTAGTACGCTATTAATACTCCTCGGAGATATTATTTTCACTATTGGGTCTCTAACAACCGTAATATCTACTTTTCTAACAACATAATAGTCCACTCCCTGGAATGATACATTGATTAATAAGATGTATCTTCCAGGCGGGATGGTTGCATTAACCATGATTCTTACTATGTGACGAATCGTTATGTTGAAGCTTGTCGAACCTTCTATAATGCCTGTAGCATTCCCTGATAATTCTACGTGTGCCTTGTTTATTATTGATGGGAGCTGCGAGCCTACAAGTAATGATATCTTATCTGTCTGGCCCATACTATAAACTGCTTCTTTCTTATTTACATTGACGCTTATTACTTTGCTGATATTATGGATTAGGACTGTGATTGTTGAATTGATAGTTATCGAGGTATTGGTGTAGATTATTACGCCGTAGTTCTTCGGGCCTATTCCTTCGGTTAATGTATCAACTAATATTGGTATGGATGCTATTTCACCGGGTTTAATCGTTAATGGTAGGCTTGTATTAAGTACTAGGCTGGTTGTTGTAAATACTATGCTGGTAACCTTTAACGGTACTCCGCCGTTATTCTGTATTTTGAGGTTGAATTCTTCATGGTGCATGTATATTACATCGTAGGCTGTTTGTCCAAGGATCAACGATCTAACTATGGGTCCGTGATAGATTGCTTCATTATTTGTCTCATCGGATTCGTAGATATCATTGCGTGGATCAATTATTATACGGGTATTCTCGAGGCTTGGAGGTATAGCTGTTAATGATAGTGTTATGTTCTTTTCCTCACCGCTGTCTATTCCCCCTATAATATAGTTGTTTCCAATGAGTAAATCATTTACAAGGGCTTCGATGTAGATGTCGCGTTTGAAGCTTGCACCATAATTCTTCACCGTTACATTAATGATTATTTGATCTCCCGCTTCTACTGAGCCATTTATAACTGGTGCGTAGATGTGTGTTATTGCTAGGTCTGGCGCCGGTATGATGAGGGTTATCGTGTAGTTGTTGTCTGTATAGTCGTGCTCTATTACTTCGTGGAATGGGTTTACAGCTATTCTCACAGTATATGTCCCGGGATCCAGGCCGTCGAGTACCGGGATAGTAACATTTGCTTCACCGCCTACGTCTAGCTCTGGTACTTCATCAATAAGCCTCACAGATCCTACTTCGACTATTACCGCTACTGGCCTCGTTGAAGCATAGTCTCCATTATTCCTTACCCTCAGTGTTATATTGAATCCAGTCCATGGATCCGGCGTTGACGGGGTTATTTCTGCACTAACTAATGTTAGGTCTGGTCCTGCAACGTATATTGTCTTGGATGCTATGTTGTTATTCCTATACGGATCTGCTACTTCGTGTTTATGACCCCATACATATGATCCTCCGATTATTCTCTGGTAGTGATCATCCACTATTGCCTTGATTGTGTAGTAACCGGTGTACACGGGTATAGTTACCGTTATATTCTTCTCCTCACCTACTCCAAGCCCGTTAACCTCGACCTGTTCTAGGAATTCATCGTTTCCGAAGAAGGCTACGTAGAATGTCTCGTTGAGTGATCCTGGGCCGTTGTTAACTATCGTAACTGTTACGTTTACTTCTCCCATGTTATGGTATGGTCCCTGTGATATATTCATTGTTTTTATTTCTAGGTCGCTGTATGGTACGGTTATTATGAACACGTATTTGTTGTTTGCCTTGTTCGATTCTGATACGTATCCGTGTGGATCGATTATTATCTCTATCGTGTTGTTTCCGGCATGTACAATAGTGGATAGTGTTACTGTTATCGTGTCTCCTGGGTATAGGTCTCTTGATATATAGCTTGAAGATTTTACTTCTCCGTTTACTTTTAATTCTACCGCGAAGTTTGTCTTTGTACCTCCTACACCTATATTTGTTATATTGAATACTACATGTACTATTTCGCCGCTTCCAGGGTTTGTCGGTGTAAAGTATAGGCTTGTGAATGCTAGGTCTGGGTATGGAATGTATACAGGTACTGTTGCTCTGTTATTAGACCTATTAGCATCCGGTACCTTGTTGTAGGGGTCTACTATTACTGTATAATTAGTTGTTCCACCGCGTAGTAATACGTAGAAGGTTACTGTTACTGTTTCACCGGTGTCTAGGCCGTTGATAATTGTTGTTCCCAAGTATTTATTATCAGCATATAGTACGACGTGTATAGATCTGAGCGTCCTGCCTCCAGTGTTATTGATTACCGCTGTTATCTCCCCTATTCCTCCATCAACCAACTCTGAAGCGTTTAATGCCGCTGAAACTACTACTATGTCTGGCTCCGGCACCGACAAAGTGTAGTTGTAGACGTTGTTGTCTTCATTGGATTCACTAACCTCGTTGTCTGGGTCTACGGTTATTATAGCATTTGATAACCCTCCTAATACGATTATGTTTACTGATAATGTTACTACTTCGCCTACTTCGAGCGAGTATATCCTCCTATAGGTTACCATGGATCCATAGATTACCTTGACGCTGGCCTCATGGTGTAATGCTCCGGGCCCATTATTTGTTACGTTGAAGTATAATGTTGCAGCTGCTCCATCTATTAGTGTTCCATTAATCCATACACTAGTAACTTCTAGGTCTGGGCGTAACACGTTTATCCATGCTGTTAACTCGTTATTGCCCCTATTAGGATCAACTATTGATTGATCCGGATCTACCACGACCCTAACCTCATCAGTACCCGCAATAGCTGTTATTGGCGCAGTTACGGTAGTATTGTAGCCGCTGAGCAATCCGTGTACGACTGCCTCATAAACCTTAGTCCCATTCTGGTAGAATACTACGTTGAAATCGTTGAATACGTGTCCGGGCCCGTTATTCTTTATAGTTGCCGTTACGAGAACGGTGTCTCCATCGCTTGGCGTTGACGGTGTCCATGTTATACTCGATACTTCTAGATCGCTTGGATTCGTCGTGTATGTCTTATTCGTGTATCTTCCAGGGTAGACGTGTATGTTGTAGACGTATCCTAGACCGTAAATGTACAGGGTGTATGTTCCCGGTAATAGGTATGCTGTAATGGTTCCGTTTGCATCAGTGTACAACGTGTACAGCGTATAGCTCCTACTATAAATCGTTATAGCAATGCCCTGTGCAGGTGTTCCATTATTATACTGCATATGTACTACTAGCCCGCCAAGTGTAAAGTTGTATTCCCTGAACACTAGTGGTTCGGCCGTAATATTGTATAGTTTGTAGGGTCCACCATAGTCGTCGTACGGATCTAGGTTGAAAGCGTATGTTCCGTTAACTAGAGGTCCGAATACAGCTTTACCCTCCGAGTCGGTCTGGCTAGTCGATACAAAGCTTTCCAGGGAGCCGCCTACCTCAGTATATAGTGACACAATCATAGAATACCCGTATGGATGATCGATGGGTGGATTCAATAGTGATCCATCGGGTTTATATATCCATAACACTAATCCGCCAAGCTTGAACGTAACGTCCCTTGTAGCGTTTTCGGGGAGAACTACCGTCTTGTTTACATCCCAGCCATTACTAATATCCGAGTGTATAACGTATGTTCCAGGGATTACGTAGAAGCTCCTAGTATCATTATGATACAAGTAGTATGACCAAGAAACATATGACCCATCGATAGATGAGATAGTGAACTCGAACGGGTTTCCAAGATAGTATTTTGAAGGGACTAGCGAGTGTATGTTCAATATCGAGAGGTTTAGCTGGTATGTTTTCACCGTGTAATTCGGTATGATTACGAGCTCGTCTAGCCTACCAATAATCGAGCTCCAATCGCTCTTCTGTAGAATATACGTTCCCGGCACAATGATAGCATAGTCTTCTCCACGATAATCCGTTGTCAGCCTTATATATGAAGAGTGGTCGAGTGTGTATAGGTAGAACTCCTGGTATTTTACTGGCCCCGTTGGTGATAGTACTTTAATATAAAATATGCTTAGATTATACTCCCTATACTTTGCTGAGTCCATGTAGATGGTTTCAGTTATTGAGTAGCCTTTCTTAATCACTACTGTTACATTAATGTTTAGTGGTGTATAGATTATTGCGTCTCCAGTACTATTTGTAGTGTAGTATAATACTGCTGAGTAGCCGGATGTCCCGGTTGTATTATAGTATACTGTTATCGATATACCGTAGGGGATAATATCGTAATTATTCTCCGGTATATTAATATGTACGTGTAGCATTGCAACGTTTATTACTACATCGGCGAGTTCCCCGATCCCAACGGTTACCGTTTTCTTTAGGAATATTAGGTCTATTATGTATGTTCCATTAGTAACGTAGAAGTATACTGGTTCATAGCTTGATGTATAAGTGTATGTTAGAGATGTTGTATACGTGTCATTCGCTCTAAGCACTACGCGCAGTCCGCCAGCATAGTTTCCATTGGTGTCTAGGACTCTTAGCTTTACTACTGATAAATTATAGTGTAGTACAGCTGAAGTATTTACTCCAATGTTGACATCACCGACTATTGCGCCATAACCGAATAGTGGATAGTACGACCAGCCTACATAGTATGCGTCGCTGTAGCCATAGTATAATCCCCTTATAACTACTCTATAGCTTCCACTTGATACGTAGAACCTTGCGATTCCATTGGAATCAGTGTATGCTCCCTTTATGATCTTAGACATATCTGGTGTATAGAGCATTACTTCAACATTGCTCGCTTTTCCTAGTTGGGATGTAATGTTTACATCAATCCTCGAGAATATTACTTTCAACTTGTTGTACCCTGTTATCGTTATGTTTAGTTGTAGTCCGTATCCGAACTGTTTGTTCAGGTTGTATTTTGCATTGTAGGGACTGTATGAGTGGTTTACTCCTGGAAACACTAGCTTGTAACTGCCCAGCGATAGGGAGATGAATGCTTCTCCAAATGAGTCTGTATAGCCTGATGCTACGTAGTTGTCGTTCATATCATGTATAATGTAATATGCATTCTTAACTGGTTCATTATCTGGGCCTACTACTTTTAGGCTTAAACCGGTAATTTTCAACTCTACTAGTGTTGAGTTGCATTCTGTAAGTGTTATGTTTGTGTAGCCGTAGTTGTTTAAGACGTATTGTCCGGGTGTTAATGGTATGAAGGCATAGTCTCCTGGGCTTACGTATCCCGATCTTACGAGTGATCCTGAGAGTGTATATATAGAGTATTCAGCTCTTGCACCCTCTGGATATGTATTATTCAAGTGTAGGGCTAGTACTGAAACATTGTGCTGGTATACCAGTATTTCACCGCCATGGCCTACTAGTGCGTGATCCATTAATCCGTAGCCTATTAGGGATCCGTATATGAATTCTCCAAACTTTGAGTAGAACCATGTAGAGTTCCATGGGTCTCCAGGTATTATTACGGCGTATTCGCCGGGTGTAACGTAGAATACTGCGTATGCTTGTGGATAGTATGTTGTAAAGTATCGATTCCCTATAACTTCAGTGTATGGGTCTGATAGGTTGCTATTATATCCTAGTAGGTACGCGTATAGTGAACCGGCTAAATCATAGTCTCCACACGGGTTTAGCATAACCACTATCTCAGAAACATTGAAGCTTAGCTCGACATGGTCGTTGGGGCCTAGTATGAAGCTGTACTCGGTACCGTAGCCGTACTTGTTCCATGACTGTATAGTAGTCCTGGATCCTGGGAGGGCTATTGTATAGTTTCCGGGTTGAAGCCATAAATCATAGGTTTTGCCATTGTAGAGGTGTGGCGCGAAGCTGTATAGTCTTCCATCAGTATTATTCCTAATGTAGAACACGAGCCATGGACTACCGGATACATTAACGTGTAGCGTAACCTTTGAGAGGTGCAGCTCGACGTATACGGATTCTCCGGGGGCAACGCTAACGATTCTACCGCCCGTATAGCTGTAGAGGAAGGGGTAGACTAGTATCCTATAAGTCCCTGCTGCTAGGTAGGCGTAAGCGTACCCATCCATATCGGTGTAGATGATCTCTGAGGAGTAGCGGTCTAGGGATCTGAACTGGACCCTAACATTAGCCGCTGGCTCACCGCCGGGTCCTAGTAGGCGTAGGACTATGAATCCTCCGGGATACTGGAGTGTCTTATTTATTACTAGCCCATTCCCTGTTACATTGACTGTTCCTAATAGGTGATCTTCATCCTCTATCGGTACGAATGTCCATAAACTATAGTTTCCAGGCGGTAATGCTATAACAGCTGTACCGCTTGCATCAGTCGTTATCTCCGAGTAATACTGTCTATTATCACCGGTCCCCCTATAGATATCGATGTCAACGCCGGGTACCGGAGTGTTATTTACTACTAGCCTTACTCTTAGTATTGATAACGTATAGTTAACGATAGCTAATCCATTAGGATCAACAGCGATATTCGACGTCAACGTTCCATTAATCGGTTTCCCATCAGAACCTTCAAGATAAACCATGTATATTCCAGGGGTTACTTCGAAGCTAGCCGTCAATGGGAGGTGCCAGTAAGGCTCTTCCCGGATAATTCTTCCGGGAACCGGTGTTCCATTAACTACTCTCTGTTCAGCGATAACTATTCTAATGTAGCTGCGGATGCTTTCAGGCGAGCCGGGGAGGTCGATGTTTACCATTATCCTGCCTAGGTTGAAGTATGTCTCCGTTACATTCGCTTCTGAAACGTTTAAGTCTAGCCTAGTCTCACCATACCCTATGTTGACGTACCATTCATAAGTAGTGTTGATCCCGGGTACTATGACCGTGTAGCTACCTGGTAGTAGGTAGAATGCTAAGCTTCTTGTAGTCCATCCACTAGTGATGAATTCCCCGCTCGTATCATTACCCTGCACAACAATTACCGGTATCCATTCCGAAGCCCTCTCGCCATTATATGATGAAACATTTACGACTAGCTTACCGGTCCGAAACACTTGGCCTACTACTACGCCGGGTGTTATCGTTAAATTATCTACTACTCCTCCCAGCCCTATATGCTTCATATTCAACACGTAGTCTCCGGGTAGTAGGGCTACTAGTTGTGGGGTTTGATAGTATAGGCTGTTTTGACTATGCTTATCTATTAATTCATAGGTGTCGTAGAGGCTTGTATTGTTATAGATTAGTGTTACGTTTAGATATCCTACTGGTAGGTTCCCAGTGTACTCGTAGTTTGTCGTCGGCGTAACGTATACTGTGAAGTTGTACTTTGAACTATTAAGCCCCATTGTTGGCTTGAACAAGTATGTCTTCATAGGTGGGAGTAGGAGGTAGTCTCCCCATTTAATATTTACATCGCCTTCTAGACGCGTACTATAAATTGTTCCATTAATCGTCTTCACACTGTAGACCGTAAGCGTCATAACGGATTCATGGTTTACATTACTAGGCTTCCACCATAGTACTCCTAGGTCGTAGTAGAAAGTGTTAGTTGAGCCGACGGCTACATGGATCGGGAACAGTATGTTAGCCCTAGTACTTAGTCCTTTAAAGTATATGTAGGGTATGTAGACGAAGTAATCGCCGGGCTTAACCCATATTGTTCCAACACCATTAGATATCTCTACCGAATAATCCCACGAGTATGGCTGTGTTGAAATATATATTGAAGGGTATAATCCCGAGTAGTCTAGCGGTACTGGTGTGTGGGGTTTTATCGTAACTTTTACAACGTCTAGGTGGAATACGTAGCTCCTAGTAACCCCCGCTACAGCCTCGATCCCGGATATATAGGGGTTTTCCAAGTTGTATACGTGTGGTCTTATCATGTATGTTCCTTCAATGAAATAGGCTGTTAGCGTTCCATTATCGCTGAGCATAGTGTTTGCGATAAAGTAGCCCGGCTTAGGACCCTCAGGAGTATTCCTCTGCTGATATATTGAGATTGAAAGCCAAGCCATCCGGTAATTGTCTGCATCGTATAGGGTTATAGTCGTCTTTCCAAGCATTAACGTTATATTCTTCTCCTCCCCCGGATTCAACGTTACATTATCTATTACTCCATAAGCCTTTGCATCCAGCACTATCTGGTAGGTTCCAGCGTATACGTGGAATACTACTGTTCCATTAGCATCTGTGAATTTTGAAGCTACATAATCTACTCCGCAATAGGATCCATAGATGCATGGTGTTTTACGGTATAGGGATACGTCTGCGTATTCTACTGGGCCGTCTATGCTTACTAGTTTTATCCTTATAGTTCCGGTTAGGTTTGTATCTAGGAGTGAAGGAGTGCTGTTCCCAGTAATCGTCTGATTGCCGAACCTGTCAAGCCATTTCATCATATCTATCCTTGTTAGTATTTGTGCAATGTATGATCCGTAGGGTGTGTTGTAGGCTATGTTTGCTAGTATTCTTGGATAATCCCATACCGAGTTATAGTATAGTTTGTAGAATACTGTGTCATAGTAGAACCCGCTGCTGTAGTTTTTCGGTATTAGGTATCCGAACAGTGTGTCAAGGTAGTAGCTGTAGACCCTCGGCTCTACTAATGGTGTAACATTAGTGAATCCCATGTAGTATGCTTCGAAGCCGTATCCTATTATGTCTCTAAAGTATGTTTTGTAATAGTATGAGCTGCTGGTGTTTCTGGGTATTAGTTTATCGTATAGTATTTTCTCATAGTATCCATAACCCCATTTTTCTGGTATTACGTGGTTCCAGAACATGTATTCTGCAATGTCGTTATGTATTGATCCATTGCTTGGTATTACTTCGTTGATGAGCTTCTCGAGTTTTTCGGGCTTGTGTGTTATGGTTGCCCAGTAGTGGTAGTCTAGGTATTTGTTTGAATCATTAATGCTGGAAGTGTTTAACCCATATGTTATGGGTAGGATTAACCCAGTTAAGATTATGACGAGTACAATTATGAATAACGGCTTATACATGTCTTATCAATCCCGAATCATTTGAGTCAACTCTTCCACAGCCCCTGGTTGCAGGGGGAGTGGATTGTATAATTAAGTCTCCACATCCCCCTGACTCGGAGGCTAATGGTTGTCTAAACAATTGATTATATAATGTTTAGGTTTGAGCACCGGAATCAAATCCGGAGGTATGGACAAGTTATACCGAATAATTAAATACGGTAATGGGCAAAACTATAAGGGAGAAAACCTTGGTAGATGCATCATGGGTTATAAACACGTAGTCATACTCTTACTCATAACTATGCTTATCCTATCCACTGCAGTGATCTATGCTAAAACGATCAATGTTGACGGGGATCCATCTGATTGGATCACTGCAAGCTTACCAGCGAATACCGGTGGAATAGTTGATTCAGAATATGTATGGGTTGATGCTAGGAATGATACGAGGAATGATATAGTAGCAATAAGTATCGACGGCTCAGAGAACGACTGGATCGCGGACCCGGACAAGTATTTCCAGGTAGTAGACTTGTACGATAAGGCAACCGGCCTTAACCTTGATGGCGCAAACCTTAATAGATCGTATGTTGGATGGAATGAGAACTACTTATACATAGCATTCGATACCCAGAATACTGCTTCCTGGACAGTGAATTACGGTATCGGGATCGATATAAATGGGCCCGGTTCGGGCTACGTATATGATAGTACCAACGGCGATGCAAACAATATACACGTAGGATTCAGCGGTGCAGCAATAGACTACGAAATCTATTTCTCATGGACCGATACAAGCGGTTTAAGCGGCGACTTATTCGCGGAATGGACTGGTAGCGGTTGGAGTAAGACAACTATAAGTGGAATCGGTGGATCATACGCTTACAGCGGCGATACCAGTAGCGGTCTACAATTCATGGAAGTAGCAATACCATGGTCCGCTCTCGGAGGATCACCAACCAACTTCTCCATAATAATATGGGTAGCCGGACAATCAGGTTTCTCGAGTGCAGTCGATACAGTACCCTATGACAGCGCCGTTGAGGATAGTGGAACTAATGAGTGGACTGATACCGATACATTATCAAACCTTACCCACGTAGTATTAACGCCTAAGATATCAACCTACGACGTACTAGTCGATCTAACCGAGTTCCACATAACATGTAACGAGACACACTTATTCTTCCTATTAAACTTCCAAGACCTCTACAAGGTCGGGGTAGATGGCGCGCCCGGCATCATGATTGCACTGGATCTAGACAATGTAACCGGTAGCGGCGGAACATATCTAGGATATAATTCTGAGACACAGGTTGCTAGCAATGGATCGGCTGACTGGGAGAGACAGATCCTAATAGACCTCTCAAACTCCCAGGTAAGCAGTAACGAGCCGGTTTACGGCGATGGAGTACAAGTATGGAATAATGGCTCCCCGCTAGACGTGGTAGATACTAGCTGGGAGGATGTATCGACTAATAAATCAGTATTCGTAGCTTCAATCGATAACGATACGGTTGAAGTAGCTATTGCATGGAGCGATCTAGGCATAAGCGATCCAAGGGGAATAGGGTTTAAGGCATCGGTAGGAATAGTGAGGGTGAACCCAAGCGGTGATGCATGGGATATATCCGGTACGAGCGACGTACTAGACGCAGTAACCAAGACAGGCCCTAATACATGGGATGAAGTACAGGACGGATACATAGACTACTACACACCACTAAAATGCAGTCAGCAACCAGACCCAGTACCAGAAAACCAAGTACTAATACTAACAGGTATCATAGTAGGAGCAATAACAGTAACAATACTATTAAGGAAGAAACACTAACCAACAAAACAAGGAAAACCATATTCCCTTCATATTCATATTTTAAACTTTACTACTAAAATACAAATTAATCCTAAGAGCAAAAACTTATATATAACAACCAGGAAACTATTGATCAAGTGATAACCTTGACAAACAGTCCCAATGAATGCAACTTAGATAATATTATAAACCTCCTAACCCTAAAATCTCCTTCAACCACTACCTGTAATATAGATGAATTACGGGGAAAACTGGTAGACTACCTCATTGACAAACTAATAAAAGACCAAGAAGATTTAAAGAATTGTCTAAAAGCTCTTCTAAAGAAAATGCTGGAGATCAGCAATGAAAATATTAATAATATATGCGGAAAACAACCAGATGATGTCTTCAGCAAAATAACCAAAGATGTTCCCTCACCCCTATCAACCCAAAACTATACGGAGTTTCTATCGAAGATTAAGAAAAACTATGAGGAAGTATACAAAAAATTAGGACGAGAAGATAAAAGAAAAGTCAATACTGCACGATTCCTCTTCGACACATGCTATGATGAGAATAGAGCTGGTAACCTAAAAGATGATATTGAGAAAATTCTGAACGCACTAAGTAAAGAGAATAAGTGTTCCTTCATGACGCTTTTAGCAACGGCCTACATTGGAGCTGCTTCGAGTTTTGAAGTTAACAGGGATATAGAATGGATGCTTGAATTTCTAAGAACATTTCTATTAAGGAAAAAAGATAGAAATATCGAATTTACACTATGCCCGTCTAAGGGTGATGCTGCCGCTATAACATATTACGCTGTACTATGGCTTAAGGAGAATCGTACTGAAACTATTTCGATTGATCACGAAAAAATTTCTAACATTATAGAGAATATTATGAATAGGTTAAATTCGACCGAGACAAAGGAGACTAGGGAAGGAAGGGGTAAGAGCGGAACTGGTGGCTCTGAGGGTTGAGGACGTATTCTAGTGATTTATACTTTTTAACTACTATTACTCCTCTTCATGTTGGTGTTGGGCGTACTGTTGGTAGTGTTGATTTACCGGTTGCTCGGGACGGCTTCGGCTACCCATATGTTCCGGGTAGTAGTATTAAGGGTGTTGTTAAGTCTAAGTGTATGCTGAGAAAACTATTGGAGTCCGGAGAGGTTCCCAGGGAGTGTACTGTTTACTACGGTGTTGATAGTCGTAGTGAAGAAAGTATTAGTGAGGAGGAGGTATGGGTTAGCCCAGTATCCTTCACTGACGCCTATCTACTACTATACCCTATACGAGTGGAGAAATACAGTAGTGGGGAAGATCCGCCGGCCTTCGCCTATGCTACTAGTAACCTACTCGTATCGAGATATAATGATTTCGTGGAAAATCTGAGTATAGTAGGCCATGATCTGTTAGACTTCACTATTAAACTTGATAATTCCGATCCTAATAATTCTAATTCTGACGAGGCCTGTGGTGATTTAATTGTTAATAACGTAATAGTACGGGAAGGTTGTAGAAAGTATTATGAGAAGGAAAAGCTTAGCGAACTGCTCGGCGGGCTTGTTGATATAATTAAAAACATGGGTAAGCTAGACGAGAATCTACTAAACGGCGGGGTCTATGTTTTTGACGATAAAGTTTTTAGGGAAATTGTTGAAGCCGGGATTATTAGGCAGACTAGGATAAGGCTTGATTATAAGAGGAAAGCCGTTATGCCCGGTGCTCTGTGGAGTGAGGAGTATGTTTCTCAGGGGGCTGTCTTCTATTTTGCATCGATATACAGATCCGTTAAGACTAGGAACTGTATAATCTCAGCCGATGATGCAAAGTCTCGTAATAGGAGGATAATGCTCGATTACGCTGATGAAGGCGTACTCGTAATTGGTGGGAAGGAAACCGTTGGGAAGGGGCTTGTAAGGATAAAGATCGCCGGGTGATCCTTCTAAATGGCTGAAGAATCCTCTTCCTGCCTAGCGAGAAAAGATGAACGAGACATAAATAAGATCGTGCTTAAAAACGTTAAATGTATCGAAGAGATAATGGAGAAATTAGAGAACAAGATAGACAAGATAGTTAAGCGTGGAAATGGTAAGAAGGCTCTTGAGGATCTAGCTGATGGCGTGATTAGGAGAGCGCAGAATGCACTCAGCCTAATGACTACTTGGGGACCCCTATACACGATATTATTTATGGGGACGCATGCCGTTAAGACAAAACATGAAGGATTAGAGGTTGCTCTACAACTAATTTCCCTCAAAGATAGTGATGATTTAGATAAGAAAATCTTAGATAAGAAAATCGACGATTTAATGAATACAATCATTGAAGCGAAGGATAAAAAAATAAATGTTAAGGGTGGAGATATTACAAGCCTTTCATACGCCCTCTACCTCGGATTTATTATTAAAAGCTTATACTTTCTAGGTCTGCTCAAAGACGATAGAGGTGAACGTAATAATGATAAGAAAGGAACAACCATGCTCGAGAAATTAATCGATGAACTAGCAGAGGGAAAAATTCCGGGAGGATTAGTTTTACGTATAGCCGATATAGGTAGGAGACTAATAGATATCTACCTTACAACCTTTAAGAACCAGTTACTAAGCGAAGAAACACAAACAACATGATGAACCCGCTTTTAAAGGAGGCAGGATGATGACAAGTGATCCTCTAGGGATTAAGGACATTGTAAACATTGCAGACGGGATCATTAATAGTGAAATACTAGTAGATGCCGAGTTTACCAATATCACACCAGCACTCGTCGGTGGATGGCTCGGAGGATGGAGCAGCAAGCCCGGAGGCTACACGATCGAGCCTCCACGCCCAACGGACATAATCGGAAAAACCAGGTGGTGGGCCCGAGCAATAATAGGAGGATTAATCTACGAGCTCACAGGATACTTTCCAACACTAAGAACAGCCAACGAGTTAATCAGTGAAGTATTCGGCAAAATAGATAGAAGCGGTAGAGGGGCCGAGGCTTCAAAATTAGTTATTATGACTGAAAACACATCTCTGATTAAGAGCCTTAATTATCCTGACATAAACACTCGTGAAATACGTCAATTAAAATGGGATCTTTTAAAGGAACCCGACATTAACCCTTGTAAAAATAACTATTTAGAACCATGCCCTCCCAACCTCATACTTCTAAGTAAAATTTTAATATCGAGAAAAGTTCAACACCAACTACTATCAAGAAAAGATCGCCCAGCAAAAATGACAAATAGAAACTACGATTTAATCCCCCTACCCCCATGTACATACAGGTTTAGACTTAAAGCTACGCTAAGGAAAGATACTGATCCATTCTGGGAAGCCCTACTCGGCTACAGCCTAGCCCTAGCGTTAAAAGTGACAGGAATAGGCAAAAACACTAATAGAGGCTATGGAAAGCTGAAATTGATTAATGCTAAAGTTAATTCTGATAGTATTTTCGGCAGTAGCTTTATAAAAATTATAAATAAACTATCAAAGAAATCTAGTCTAGTAGAAATATCTAGAC
>WAON01000049.1 GCA_015521265.1 Desulfurococcales archaeon | reverse complement strand
TATGGGGTATTACCATGGATCAAATCGTTAGTTGGTCTAGGTAAAAGGGGGTGTTGGATGGGGGTCAATTTATTTTAAGTATTACTGTAACAGTTTTGTTCTTTGATTATTATAGGTGATAGTGTAATGGTTCTATGTGCTGAATTACAGTATTTGGTTTTATTATAGATCCGGGTTTTAGTATTGTACCAGGATTTATTTTGACATTATATCCGATTACTGCTCCAAGTTTTCTTTTCTGAACTTTTATTGATGCGGGATTTACAAGATGTGTTCTAAGTCTCGGTGGTTTTTCATCTTTTGGAAGTATGTTTAGTGTTATTGACATTGCACCGATGATGGTGTTCTCTCCCACTATGCTGTCAGCTAGAATAACTTTGGAATCTAGCAATGTGTATGGTTGAGTTATTGAATTCTTGATTTCTGTATAGGAGCCAATCCTATTTTTCTTTTCTATGTTGCTGTAATTCCGTATAAAACTATGTGCTCCGATGAAGGATTCTTTTCCTATATATGCTGGTCCTTTGATTACTGCATTGTGGTCGATGTATGTTTTCTCTTCAATTATTACTGGTCCTTTAATTATTGCACTGGTTTCTATTTCTGCTCTATTACTTATAAATGAGTCCTTTATTCTGTACAGTAATTGATGTACTGCTTCTAGTAAGTCCCAGGGGTAGCCTATATCTATCCATAGTCCTGTCCAATATACAGTTTTTACTTTTCCATTTATAGCTAGGTGGTTTAATGCTTTCGTGAAGGATTTGTACTTTTTTATTAAATCTAGGATCGTTGTCGGTAATACGTAGAGCCCACCTGATATATAGTATGGTTCCTCGCTTATACTTCTAGGTTCTTCGATGACTTTTTTCACGTATCCTTCATCGTCAACCTTTATTAGTCCATACGTGCTGGCGTGTTCCGGTATTAGAGGGGTAGCTAGTATTGTTGCATCGGGTTCTTCGGATAGATGGGTTGATAAGAGCTGACTTATAGCTGTGTGGTCGAATACTATGTCTCCGAATACTAGTAGGAAGTGATCTGTATCGTTAAGGGATTCTTCAGCAGCTATGATTGCGTCTGCAACGGTGTCTCCGCTTATTTGTGGAACAGGCTTGATCATTGAATTCGTGTATTTAGAGGCCTCTCTATACACTTTCTCCTCTCCATCGCGGTATACGAGTACTATTTCACTCTTCAATGCCTGCTCTACTGCTTTTAAGGGGTAGTAGAGTACTGGCCGGCCTAGTATGTGGAGTAACACTTTATTAGAACCCGGTGGAACGAGTACGCTGATCTCTGGTTTCGGCTTGCCAGCTGCAAGAATAACGGTCTTCATAACCTATCATCTCGGCCTAAATTATTCAATGAGGAGTTTCTGGTTAAAATCTTTAATAAAGCGATCATTTCTACTCAACCGTAACGGTTTTAGCAAGGTTACGAGGCTTATCTGGGTCATAGCCTCTTTTAACAGCTGTGTGATAGGCTAGTAGTTGCAGTGGGGGCGTATGAGTTATCGGTGTAAGGATCCAGTGCGTAGTAGGGATCTTGAACCAGTAGTCGAGCTGGTCTTTGAGACTAGTATCCTCGCTAGCTACACCGATTATCACTGCACCCCTAGCCTTCATTTCCTGTATATTGCCTAGGATTAGCTTCTCAAGTTCAGGGTGATTCGGTATAACGAATAGTACCGGGTAGTTTTCTTCAACTAAGGCTATTGGCCCATGTTTAGATTCACCAGCTGGATAGGCTTCTGCATGGATATAAGAAATCTCCTTCATCTTTAATGCACCCTCCATAGCTACGGGAACCCCTATCCCCCTACTTAGATAGTATGCGTTTCCACGACTGCTAAACCATTCTGAAAGCTTTAATGCGTAAGACTCGTTCCACGCGATTATCTTAGAAACGATCTCGCTGCTCTTACCCAGCCAATCCCTTAACTCCTCGGCTTCATTCCTAGTGAGATACCCTAATGCTTCTGCATGACTTATAGCAAGCCATGATAAAACTAGTGTTTGAGTAGTGAATGTCTTAGTAGCTGCTACCCCGATCTCTGGCCCAGCCCTCGTATATACCGATATATCGCTTTCCCGCGGAATAGCTGAATCAATAACGTTGCTAACCGCTATAATCCTTACACCATTCTCCTTAAAGGCTCTCAAAGCTTTCAAGGAATCCATTGTTTCACCGCTCTGACTAACAACGATTAACACATCTTTCTCACTACTAGTCGGCGCATATACTTCGTACTCGCTCGCTATAAAGTGTATGATTGGTCTACGTGCTAGGACAGCTGAGAGAATACTATAGTAATATCCAGCATGGTAGCTGGTTCCAGCCGCTGTTACATAGATTTTCTCAGCATCTAGCAGCAACTTAACTGCTTCAGCAACTGCTACATCCTCCCTTATCCCATAGAAAGTATCCTTTAATGCTCGGGGCTGCTCATGTATTTCTTTAAGCATAAAGTGTGGATAACCGCTCTTCGTTGCATCTTCAAGGCTCCACTCTACAATCCGGACGAATTTCCTCCAATCGATAACCCCCTTATCTAGCTCCTCGATGAATACCTTGTTCGGAGTAATATAGCCTATCCAGTTATCCCTTACAGTTATAATCTTCTTCGTATATTCTAAGAGGGCAGGTATATCACTGGCTAACAGGTTGAATCCTTCAGCAAGCCCTATTATCAATGGGCTATCCTTCTTAGCAAAGAATATCTTATCCGGTTCGTGCACGCTGATCAGGATCAGGGCATAGCTAC
>WAON01000048.1 GCA_015521265.1 Desulfurococcales archaeon | reverse complement strand
GATTAGTATCTTCAATTAGAGTATAGTTTCTTTAAGGTTTATTATAAACTATCCCGGGTTTGAGTTTTTATGAAAAACGAGTGTTTATTAAGAGTGTTTCTCCTAGTAGCAGTTATCTAGTATGTGAGGAAACTGTTAATGATTGGTAAAATAATTGGAGTCTTATTAATTCTCGGATTAATTATCCTAGGTATAATGTGGATTTCCTCTGGTGAATCACTAACGGATTTCATAAAGGACCTGACTAGTTCTAGCGGTAATGGTTTATCATCTAGCAACGCTAATAATCTACTATATGCCTACCACATTACAATGGGAAAACCCTATAATACGGAGTATAAGTTCAACGTATTACTACATGTTATAAAGAGGACTAGTAATTCCTTATGCTACAATTATGAAGTCAAAGAGATCAAATTAGGGGATCCGGACTTTATACATGGATTCATGAATAGTTATCAGGATGCAGGAGAGGATGAACCTATATGTACAGATCTAGACACGAACAATCCCAACCCCAAATACCACTTTGCTAGCCCAGATACAACAATGACTCAGTCGAGTACTAATGGTGAAACGAGGGTAAATTATAGATACGAAAACGGCTTATTGAAATCCCTCGATATGAAATACATGGTTTACATTAATGGAACAAATGTCCCAGTATCTCTCGATGTAAAACTGATCGGTGAAGAAAACACAGCAACCTATACAACTACTAGTCAGCCAGGAGCTGGAACTGCTAATAAAGTACATATTAGTGTTTCGTCAGCTAATGTTTCATGGATAAAGTATAGGTTTACATGGAATGTGCCAATATATGATCCAGTAACAAATAAGACGAATGGAACCATGAATCTAATCTATAACATCCTAGTTGAAATTGTTAGTCGCAATGGGGACAGGGTTTGCCTTAAATACTCGATAACAAACGTTACACGTGGTACAATCAATGAAGCCCATGATTACATGGTTAATTACTTCGCCGGCTACGATGAGGGAAAGACTGTATGTATAAACACTAATAATAATAGCCCGGAGCAGATACCCTACTACTTATTCAATCCTTCAATTACAGATACTAGAAGACTTAGCGGAGACGAATATAATGGCGTAGTCGAGATAACCAATGGTATAATTTCAAATCTACAATTAACGTATAATGCAATAATAGAGGATGAAAATAATAACACTATCGCAGTAATACCCGTATCTATAACAGTAACTTTGCTCGAGGCTGGTACCTAATCTATGCCCTTCTCTTTAATAATAAATTCAAAGTTTTTATAAAAGAAGTATTTATCAGGAGGGGCGAAAGACTTCATACCCGGTAGACGGGTCTTTCCTAAAACGCTTCATCACTATCCATAAATAATCACTATTATATCCAATATTAAGTTTGCCACCAGGAAAGCACTAGATTATTGATCGAGATAAGCTTATAATAGGAGAATTTGATGGTATTGATAGAGGTTGTTGGGAAATATAGAGAGTATACTTAAGGTGATGTTGAGGATTTGAGTAGCCGGGCTTATAGATACATTATCAGGATTGCGGGTACGGATATTGATGGCAGCTTGAAAACTGCTTACGGCTTAGCAGAGATTAAGGGTGTAGGTGTAAACTTAGCCTATGCAATCTGCCGAAGGCTTGGAATAGACCCCGAGATGAGGATCGGTTATTTAACTGATGAGGAGATTAAGCGTATAGAGGATGTAATAGCAAACCCGTTAAACTACGGGCTTCCATCATGGATCGTTAATCGTAGAAAAGATTACACTACTGGTAGAGACATGCACTTAATCGGGCCTGAACTCATATTCTACGTTAAACAAGATATTGAAAGAGAGAAGAAGATTAAGAGTTGGCGCGGTATAAGGCATATGTTTGGGTTAAAAGTACGTGGACAGAGGACTCGTACAACTGGTAGGCTTGGATTAACAGTTGGTGTAAGGAAGAAGAGGAGGTAGAGGTAGGAATGGGTGATCCAAGGAAGCCTAGGAAGAAATGGATGAGCCCCGGCCATCCATGGAGGAAGGAAAGGCTAGAAGCTGAGCTAAAACTACTAGGCCAGTACGGCCTCAGGAATAAGAGGGAGATATGGATAGCTCAGACAATTGTTAGAAAATTTAGGCATCAGGCTCGCTCACTACTAGCAGCACCCAAAGAGGTGCGTGAACAAGCCGAGAAAGCTCTCTTAAGGAGACTGTATAATCTAGGCCTCCTCCCAGAAAACGCTACACTAGACGATGTATTAAGGCTTACAGTTGAGGACTTACTGGAGAGAAGACTTCAAACTATTGTATATAAGAAAGGGCTTGCGAGAACAATATATCAAGCAAGACAATTAATCGTCCACGGACACATAGCAATAGCTGGTAGGAGAGTGACTTCACCGGGATACTTGGTTAGTAGGAGTGAAGAAGACTTAATCGACTATGCCCCGACGAGTCCTTTTAAAGTTAAAGCCCAGGAGGAGGTGTAGCCTTAGATGGCTTTCACTGGTCGAGAGCTTAAATGGGGTGTTGCTCACATTTATAGTAGTTTAAACAATACAATAGTTCACATAACTGATCTAACTGGTGCTGAAACAGTTAGCAGATGGAGCGGTGGAATGGTAGTTAAAGCGGATAGGGAAAAACCGAGCCCCTACGCTGCAATGATCGCTGCAAGTAGAGCTGCTAATGAAGCAATGGATAAAGGTATAACTGCCCTACACATAAAAGTCCGAGCACCAGGAGGCCATGGACCAAAAACACCGGGGCCAGGTGCACAGGCAGCTATTAGAGCATTAGCTAGAGCAGGATTCATTATTGGAAGAATAGAGGATGTAACACCAATACCACATGACACCACGAGGAGACCCGGTGGACGTAGAGGTAGGAGAGTCTAAGGCTAAACTCTTCGTTCGCGGTGATTACATTTGGAAATAAATATTTTAGAAAAAGACCCGTACAGGATCACCATGCATATAAAGAATATACCCCTCCACGTTTTAAACGCTATACGTAGGGTTTCTATAGCCGAAGTACCAACGATGGCTGTAGACTCAGTTGTATTTACGATTAACAGTAGCGTTTTCTACGATGAATATATTGCTCACCGTCTAGGATTAATACCGCTTACAAGTGAAGAAGCCATTAATAAGTACAAATCCCCAGAAGAATGTAGAGAAGCAAGTGAGAAAGGCGTATTTAGCGAAGACTGCTTCGCCAAGCTAGACCTTGAAGGACGAAACGAGTCGGAGATAGGTGAGGGAAAACCGAAAGTATTATACAGCAAAGACCTTAAAACAAGCGATCCAGACGTTAAACCAGTCTATGATGAAATACCCATAGTAGTACTAGGACCTAAGCAGGAAGTTAGACTGGAAGCTTATGCAAGGCTGGGAAGGGGGAAGGAGCATGCTAAGTGGAGTCCTGTTAGCGTAGCTGCTCACAAGTATATTGCAGACATACACATAGACTATTCTAGGTGTAGAGCCCCAGAGTGTAAGCTGTGTGTAGAAGCTTGTCCTAAAAATATCTTAGAATTCAAAGATGATAGAATAATCGTTAGAGAAGATAAAATCTTTGACTGTACCCTATGCAGGGAATGCGAGCAACTCTGCCCCTATGACGCAATAAAAGTTTATTGGAGGAAAAACGAGTACATTTTTACGATTGAATCAACAGGTGCTTTATCACCAAAGCGAATATTATTAGAAGCAGTTAAAATACTCGAATCTAAACTAGACGAGTTTATAAATGAATTAAGGAGTAAGGGGATTGTAAAGTGAAGAGAACTGGTCCAACAAATATCGTTACCCGTAAAATAATACGCGAGCTAAGGAAGATCGCTAATCAAAATAAAGCCGCGATTTGGGATAGGATTGCCGACGAACTTGAAAGACCTAGGAGACAGAGGAGAGCTGTAAATATTAGTAGAATCAACAGGTATACGTCCGAAGGCGACGTTGTGGTTGTACCGGGGAAAGTATTAGGGGCCGGAGTTCTCGATCACTCCGTAACAGTAGCTGCACTTGGATTCACAAAGACGGCGTTAAATAAGATATTCTCAGTGGGTGGGAAAGCTATTACTATAATAGAACTAGCTCGTAGTAACCCTAAGGGAAGTAATGTGAAGATTATTGGGTGATTAATTATGAGTGAAGATAAAACACTCTATATAGATGCAACTAATCAGATCCTAGGAAGGCTTTCAAGTATAGTAGCTAAAAAACTGCTTCAAGGCTATAGAGTCGTAATAGTAAATGCTGAAAAAGCCGTCGTTAGCGGTAAGAAACTGAGGGTTATTCAGGGATATAAATTACTAGAAAAAGTTACAACTCATTATAATCCATATAAGCATGGTATAAGACGGCCTAAGTCCCCACACAATATATTAAAGAGAACTATTAGAGGCATGTTACCAACGGATAAAGCAAAAGGGAGAACAGCATATAAACACTTAAGGGTATATAACGGATTGCCCCCAGAACTCAGCGATAAGGAATTTATACGTTTTGAAGAAGCCGATGCTTCCAGGCTTGCACGTGAATATATAAGCCTCGGAGAGATAGCTAAAACACTGGGATGGAAGGGTGTTAGGAAATGACGACTGTACCCACCGGTAAAATAGTAATTGCAACTGGTAAAAGGAAAACAAGTATTGCTAGGGCAGTGATCAAACCTGGAAAGGGTAGGATTTGGATTAATGGGGTTCCACTAGAAATATGGCCGATCGAGCTGGCTAGATTAAAAATGTATGAACCACTAGTACTAGTAGGTGATTTGTGGAAGAGGGTAGATATATGGATTAATGTAAAAGGCGGCGGAGTTATGAGTCAAGCAGATGCTGTGAGAATGGCTCTAGCAAGAGGATTATTAGAATACGTTGAGCAGAATAAAGAATTGAAAAAGGTGCTAAATGAATATGATAGGTACATGCTAAGCGGAGACCCCCGTAGAACAGAGCCTGAAAAATGGGGAAGATACTCAGCTCGTAGAAGATGGCAGAAAAGCTACAGGTGATCGAGAATTGATGTTTCCTGTAAGATGTTTTACATGTGGTAGGCCTATAGGGCATTTATGGGATGAGTATCTACGTAGGGTTAGAAACGGTGAAGATCCGGGTAAGGTATTGGATGATCTCGGTGTTAAAAGGTATTGCTGTAGGAGAATGTTTCTATCCCATGTAGAAATTACATATGAAATACTCAACTTCCCCAAAGTCTCCTGAGAATATGGGTGTTAAATTATGAGTTCGGAAGAATCTAAAACCCAGCAAAAAGAAAAGCCTGTAATAGAGCTACTAATACCCTTAGAGAAGTATTTGGCGGCTGGAGTACATATCGGAACACATATTTGTACAAAGTTCATGGAGCCCTTTGTTTACCGTGTACGCAACGATGGACTCTACATACTTGACGTCAGGAAGATCGATGAAAGAATAAGGATTGCGGCTAGGTTCTTATCAAGATATGAACCAGCCAAGATCGCGGCTGTATCGGTAAGGAGATATGGGCAAGTACCAGTTGCAAAATTCTGCAAATACGTTGGCTGTAAATCATTCACTGGAAGATTCATGCCCGGAACATTCACCAATCCAAGTCTTAAATGGTATTTTGAACCAGATATTGTAGTAATTACGGATCCTAGGGCTGATTCACAAGCTTTAAAAGAAGCAGCAGAGATCGGGATACCTATAGTAGCGCTAGCCGATACTGATAATAGGATCGAGTTCATAGACCTCGTTATACCCGCCAATAATAAAGGTAGGAAAAGCCTTGCACTAGTATACTGGTTGTTAACAAGGCAGATCCTTAGGGAAAAAGGCGTTATACCCCAAGATGCAGACCTTCCAGAGCCTCCGCAGGAATTCGAGGTAAAACTACGTAGGTGAAGAAAAGAGTTGGGTATTAAACCAGTTGATAGATACCCGGTTGTAGCCGGCTATTTCTACCCCAGTGATCCCGACAAGCTCGTGGATATCATTAAAAAATCCTTCCTACACCCCATAGGCCCCGGGAAACTACCTGTTGTAGCTAAATCTAGAGATAAAAACACGTATGGATACGTGTCTCCACACGCTGGATACATATATAGCGGGCCGGTAGCTGCACATGTTTATTACGATCTTGCACGTACAGGCAGGCCTGAAACACTCGTAATACTCGGAACAAATCATACAGGAATAGGGGCTTTAGTATCAGTCTATCCAGCGGGTAAGTGGATCACGCCTCTCGGAGAATTAGAGGTTGACGAAGAACTTGCCCGTGGAATAGTTACTAATAGTAAGTTCGCCGAATTAGACACGGATGCACACGTTGAAGAACACTCTATCGAGGTTCAACTACCTTTCATCCAGTATATTTATGGGGATAAAGTCAAGATAGCTCCGATCGTTATCGGTTTGCATACGCCTGAAGTAGCAAAGGATCTAGCTAGGTCCATATATGATGCATCTATTTCCACGAGTAGAGATATTGTATTAATTGCTAGCAGCGATTTCAACCACTACGATCCTCATGATATCACGGTAAAAAAAGACCAGTTGGCTCTGGAAAGAATACTAATGCTTGACACTGAGGGATTTCATAAGGTAATTATAGATGAAAACGTAACTGTATGCGGTCCCGGAGCTATAATGACTGTAATGGAGTATACTAAGTTGCTAGCAGGGGAAAACGCTAGCGTTGAGTTGTTAAAGCATGCTACTAGCGGAGACACTAGTGGTATGAGAGATAGTGTAGTAGGATACGCTGCTATAAAGTTCTACAAAAAGTCATAGCAAATGCTTAAACACCTAGTTATAAAGACATGAGAGTACTAACTTTATTTCATTATTACTTACTCATTGATAATGGGTTCTCACATAAACAAGTTGTGGAGTTTAAATTGATTGATCAAAGAATACTGGATAGAAAACTAGAACATATTAGGATCGTTGTCGAGGAAGACGTTGATTTTCCAGATAATTGTAGCAAGATATACAACGGGATCAGGTTAATACATCAGGCATATCCAGGTATTAATTTAGATGATGTTGATTTATCAATAGATTTTCTCGGGTATAACCTTAAATACCCAATAATGATCACGGGGATGACTGGTGGAAACCCCGGTGTTAAAGAGATAAATAAAATGCTAGCATTAATAGCTGATGAATATGGTATTGCTATCGGCGTCGGTAGTCAAAGAGCTATGATACTGCATCGCAATGATGATGAAATACGCAGATCTTACCGAGTGGTCCGCGAAACTGCGAGGAATGTACCTGTTATAGGTAACATAGGAGCTAATACACTACACGACTTATCAATTAGTGAGATACTAGATATTGTTCAATATCTAGAAGCCGATGCACTAGCTATACATTTCAACCCTGCACAGGAAGCAATCCAGCCTGAGGGAGATACACGTTTTTCAAGAAATATTCTAGACAAGATTGCTGAACTACTTGATGCCTTGCCGGTACCAATAATTGTTAAAGAAGTTGGAAACGGGTTATCATATGAAACCGTTAAGAAGCTACACGGTGTAGGTATTAACTATTTCGATGTAGCTGGGGCTTGTGGAACTAACTGGATACTAGTCGAGAAATATCGATCAAACAATGAAGTTAGGAAAAAGATTGCTGAAGACTTATCGAACTGGGGGATCCCAACACCATATGCTGTTGTGGAAGCCCGTTCAGCTGCACCATCATCTTTCATCATAGCTAGTGGCGGTGTATGGAGTGGTCTAAGAGCAGTTATAAATATTGCTCTAGGCGCTAACATGGTTGGACTAGCTAAGCCTTTAATTAAGAACCTGATGAAGGGAGGAATTAAACAGGCTCGATTATTCATGAAAACCTTTATTGAAGAAATGCGTATAGTTTCCTTCCTTATAGGAGTGGATAATCTAGACAAACTTCATAGATCACCTATAGTGCTACCCAGCGATATGCTAAACTATATGAAACAGAGAGGGCTAGATCACCTAGTTTACGGAGAAGCCCGGAGGTTTATAAAGTGAGTAGAAACAAGTATTCCTTCCCTGAGGTTTTCATAAGGGACGAGTTTGGAGATAAGTATATTGTCCGTAGAGATAATGAATACGTGTTAATAGAAGGTAAAAATGAGGATATTACAACTTCCTATTCAGAATTTTACGGACATATAATGTATGAGGATGTCGTTGCAAAGGCTATTGATTTAGTTAAACCATTAATTACTCGAGACATTATCGTTATTCCCCAATATACTAGTGAAGAATACATGAACGGATTACTCATTAAAAACAATACTAAGCCTTGCTTAATAGAAGTGAAAGGGTTCTCTCCAATGATTTTCATTAACGAAGACGAAATAATTGATTATGGGGATAAAATAGCATATATTGTTACTGGTAAGAAAGAAGTTAGAACAGTTAAATCCCCATGTAAGGGGAGAGTGGTACTTGTAGTAAATTTTCCGTGGGAAAAACCTGAAAGATACCTCATCGTGGTTGTGAGACCCGATGAAGCTAGAAGAATCCGTATTAGAAAAAGTTCGTGAATTAGCGTATAAGTATGCATTGTTAAATGCTGTAAAACACGATGGGAAAGCGGAGCTAAAGCCAGTTATAGCTAAAATAATTGGTGAAATACCCGAGATACGGAAGAATGTACGAGAAATAATAGGTTTAATCAGGGAAGTGATTAGTGAAGTTAATAAGCTGAGTATTGAAGAACAAATAAGGATTATTAAGAATAATTGGCCGGAACTCCTCGAGGAGAAGAGGGAGAAAAAGAAGAAAGAACTAGAACCTTTACCTAATGCTACTCCGGGAAAAGTTACTACAAGGTTTGCTCCTAATCCAGACTATACGATACATTTAGGTAATGCTCGCCCTGCTCTTCTTAGCTACTGGTATGCACGGATGTATAAGGGTAGGATGATATTAAGATTTGAAGACACTGATCCTAGGACTAAAGCCCCCTTCCCCGAAGCTTATGAGAGAATTAAAGAGGATCTCAGATGGCTAGGTATAGATTGGGATGAAGAATATATTCAGAGCTTAAGAATGCCTATATTTTACAATATACTTAGAGAATTGATCAAGCGTGGAGGAGCTTATGTTGACAAGTGTAAACCGGAAGAGTTTCGAAGATATAGGGATGCCGGAAAACCATGCCCTCACCGCGAATTACCCGTTGAAAAACACTTGGAAGAGCTTGATAGAATACTTGAAGGATACTATAGTGAGGGAGAAGCCGTTATACGTGTAAAAACCGATCTCTCATACCCAGATCCTAGTGTGAGGGACTGGGTAGCTGCAAGGATCATAGATACTAGTAAATCGCCTCATCCAGTAGTTGGTGAAAAATACATACTATGGCCAACGTATAATTTAGCTGCTGCAACTGATGATCACTTAATGGGTGTAACACATATATTAAGAGCAAAGGAACATGTATCAAATACTATCAAGCAGAAATATTTCTACGACCATATGGGTTGGAAGTATCCGGAAACAATTCACTTCGGTAGATTAAGCCTAGAAGGGGTTATTCTTAGTAAGTCAAAAATGAGAAAACTTACTAGGGAAGAAAGCTTAGAACCCTACATCGATC
>WAON01000047.1 GCA_015521265.1 Desulfurococcales archaeon | reverse complement strand
TAGATAGATTAATACCCATAATATTATTTTTGAACACACCTCAACTATAAAGGCTGAAGACGGGATATTTGATTTATAATGGTTTAATCTCATTCTACATGATTAAAGGAAGAAACATGTTTATGGTGTACTCGTTGAGTAGGGCTGGTAAGTTATTAATTGGTTTACTCCTACTAGTCCTAATATCCACTACATTAACATCATTCATAATAGCCAGCGGTAACGCCGATAATAGGGAGCAGTTATTCAAGCTGACGAGGAGGAGGATCCCGTCAAACCTTCCATGGTATCCATTAGCTGTCATAGGCGATAATAGGCCCCATGACGCGAGCCAGGTTAGATTCCCGCAGGTATTCTACATGATCGTTGATGAGATAAGGGAGACAAAACCGTTAGGAGTTATAGGTACAGGGGATCATGTAGGTAGGGGCGCTAAGCCGCAGATTGACGAATTATATAATACGTTGAAAGACTTGGAGAACGTATGGCTAGTGCTTGGAAACCATGACATCTACACGCCTGGAAACATTACTTACTGGGAGAAACTCATCGGGCCCCAATACTACTATATAGACGATATACCGGGATGGAAGATCTTCTTTATAGATAGTGAAGCCCGGCTATCATCCGAGTGGAAGCAGCAGGTTAACTGGGTTTTCCAGAACTTGAAAGATGATGAGGCTGGGATACTCGTATTCCACCGCCCAGTATATCCCTACGTCGAACACAACCTTGATAGTGAGAGGATAAAACCCCTCCTATCAGCGATAAAGCAACATGATCATGTGAAGTTAGTAATACAGGGACACTGGCACGGATTCGCTATAACAAAGAAGCTAGGTATTACGTGGATTATTACTGGAGGTGCTGGTGCCCCATTATACTATTACCCTAAGAAGCCCTATGAGCCTAACACTATACTCGTCAAGGGCAAATACCACTACCTATACCTAATACTCTTCCCTAACCAGACATTTACATACTATACTGTAAGAGCTGATGCAGCTAGTGGTAAAATAGTTATTAATAAGGTTAATGAGACAGCTTATACAATCAAGAATACTAAGAGGAGTATATTCAACAATTACACATATGTTCCTGTAAGAGTTAGCTACCAGTACAGGAACTGGACTATCTACGCTGTAATACTAGTACCACCAAACAAGGATGTTACAGTAAACTTTAAACCAACCAGCTACACGGTTGAAGTAACCTGTACAGCGAACACATGGTACGCCTACGCTCCACGGAAGAATAGTAGTGAAGCAATAGTAGCAAATGGAGTAAACCACCACGCAGTACTAGTACTCGGAAAGAAACCAGTTACAACAACTACAAGCCCAACAAGCACAGCTACAACCACAGCAATCACGACAACTACTACAACAACTACAAACAGCCCAACAACTACAACACCTAGCGGCGGAGCAAATACCGGGTTAATAATAGCGGTGGCCGTAATAATAATTGCATTAGTTATTGGAGGAATATACCTGGTAAAAAAGCGCTAAGAAGAACTTGAAAAGCGAAGGATTTGTTTATTATCCTAAGTTATTTTTGCCTTCACTCTCTCAAGGAACTTCTCTACTAGCTCATCTAGACCGGGCCCTTTAGCTATTTTAACCCTAAAGGATACTTTTACAACCGGCTTATTTATCTTGATTAGCCTTGTAATATCGCTGGGTGTTCCGAGTATTACTACTTCAGCCGGCGTATTATTGATCGACTCTTCTAATTCCTTTAATTGTTCGGATGTATAACCCGTGCTCGGTAGTACTGGGCCCATGTGTGGGTATTCCTCATAGATCTTCCTGAAGAACTCTGTAACATATGGCCTTGGATCAATTATTTCACCACCATACTTCTTAGCAGCTACATATCCCGCAGCGTATGGGGCTCCTCCATGTGTTACCGTTGGCGAATCCTCGATTACTAAGACTTTCCTACCCTTTACAAGCTCCGGTTTATCAACTACTACTTCGCTAACAGCATAGGATATAACTGCACGCGGGTTAACCCTTCTAGTGTTTTCTTCAACTTTCTTAACCATGTCCAGCCCTGCTTGATCAGTCTTATTGATTATTACAGCATCTGCTAACCGCAGGTTTACTTCGCCGGGAAAACTAGATACTTCAATACCCGGCCTAAGAGCATCTGCAACCGTTATCATGTAGTCCGGCCTATAGAATGGCCAGTCATTATTTCCACCATCCCATAGTATTACTTCATTATCTTTCTCAACTATTCTGAGGAGCCTACCATAATCTACTCCAGCATAAACCGGTAAGCCCATCCTGATATAGTGTTCATACTCCTCCCTCTCCTCAATTGTTGCATGATACTTGTCCAGGTCTTCATAGCTACGGAATACCTGTACAGCCATTTCCTCTAGGTCTCCATAAGCCATTGGGTGCCTAACAATTCCTACTCGGTAACCCTTATCTACAAGTATCCTAGCAATCTCCCTAGAGACACTGCTCTTACCAGCACCAGTCTTAACACCTGTAACAGCGATGACTGGCCGGGAGGATTCTAGCATTGTCTCCCTCGGGCCCAGTATCCTATAATTCATCCCTATGGCTAGCACCCTGCTGATAATGTGTCCTACTTCTTCATAGGTTAGATCGCTGTACGATAGATAGGCTTCATCTACATGATATTTATTCGCTATTTCCTCAAGGTAATCCATGCTCAGTATTGGTATTCCATCCGGGTATAATTTACCGGCCAGGCTCGGCGGATACCTTCGGCCAGCAATGCCCGGTATCTGTGTCTGCAGTATTGCTACTACGCGGTACTCGGGGTTATCGCGGAAGTATACGTTGAAGTTGTGGAAGTCTCTCCCACCAGCACCAAGGATTACGACGCGTTTAACCAATACAAGCCACCCATTATAGGAGTTGATTCAATTAATACTTGCAGCCGGTAATAGTTAATCGTGGTATTGATTAAAATAATTATTCATTAGGGAAGGGATAATAGGTAAGAGAAAAAGAGTTATATTTCAAAAACCCGTATTACATGGGGTAATAGTTTTAGAAGCCGAGCTCGAGCTTTTCTAGTTTTTCCAGCGCTTTCGTTAGCCTCTTCATCATGATCTTTCTCTCGATGCTTGCTACTAGCCTCCTCGTTGAGATTACTGCGTCTGGGTTTACGCTTATACTGTCGATGCCGTTTTCTACTAGGAATTCTACTATTTCTGGGTATACGCTTGGTGCTTGTCCGCAGATGCTTACGGTTGCTCCCTTACTGTGTGCTTTCTGGATCAGCATTTTAATTGCTGATAATACTGCTGGATCCCTCTCATCGAAGTATCCCATCTCTGCTAGTATCTGGCTGTCGCGGTCTGTTGCTAGTACTAGCTGTGTCAAATCGTTGCTTCCAATACTGAACCCGTCAACGTATTCGGCGAACTTGTCTGCTAGGAATACTATGCTTGGAACCTCAGCCATAGCCCATACTTTGAAGTCTTTGCCGCGCTTCAGTCCTTCCTCTTCCATGATCTTTAATGCTTTCTCGAGCTCCCAGGTAGTCCTTACGAATGGGAACATTACCCATACATTGGTTAATCCCATCTCGTCGCGTACCTTCTTGATAGCCCTAACTTCTAGCCTGAAGGCTGGCTCATACTTGGGGTGTATGTATCTGCTAACACCTCTCCAGCCAATCATTGGGTTCCTTTCTTCTGGCTCATACTTCTCGCCGCCTTTTAATCCGCGGTACTCGTTTGTCTTGAAGTCGCTGAACCTTACAACTACCGGCCTCGGATAGATTGCTTGTGCGACCTTAGCTATACCCTCCGCTAGCTTGTCGATGAATAATTCTTCCTTACCCTGCTCGATCAGGTATAATGGGTGGTATTGTACCCAGTCCGTAATGATGAACTCAATCCTCATTAGTCCTATTCCGTCGAAGGGTAGATCCTTGTACCTCTCGATAGCATCGGGCTCGCCGAGGTTCATATAGATCTTTGTCGCTGTTACTGGGTATAGTGGTAGTAGCTGCTCGGGGCTTATACCTACTGCTGCTACACCAGCCGCTGCCTCCTCCTTAGGCTTTACTAGTTCTTCAACTATGCCCTCATAGACTACTCCCTTACTACCATCAACTGTTACCTCTGTACCGGACTTGATTACCTGGGTTGCATTACCAGTGCCTACGATTGCGGGTATTCCCAGCTCTCTGCTTACGATTGCTGCGTGGCTAGTCATTCCTCCCTCATCGGTAACGATCGCGGCTGCCTTCTTCATTAACGGTACCCAGTCCGGATCAGTCATTTTCGTTACTAGTACTTCTCCCTTCTTAAACTCGTCTGCCTCCTTACTGTGTGGGTCGAAGATAACCTTTGCAACACCCGCACCAATACCGGGGCTTGCAGGTAGTCCTCGTACGAGTATCTTCGCCTCTGATAGCTTTACTATGTTCTTACCCTTAATTTCCGCCTTCTTAGCTGCTTTAGCCTCCTTCTCCTTCCTCACGCTCCAGAACGTTTCCGGCCTTGCTTGTACTATGAAGACGTTTCCTGGGAATGGTATGTCGTAGTCTACTGCCCATTCTATATCCATGTGTCTACCATAGTGTTTCTGTATTAGTATTGCTAGTTCTGCAAGCCTCTTAACTTCTTCATCAGTTAATGATGGCTTGTCGGGGTCGAAGATCTTTACTATTTCTAGGTGTGTAGCCGGGTTTCCTTCCTCGTCAACCCATACCTTCTTCTTCTCATCCCAGTGTAGCTCTACGTTCCTACCCTTCGTTGGATCGAAGGTTATTGCTAGTGTCTTATGGTGTACTTTCCTCTCAACGATTTCCATTGTGGATTTGTCAACGATCCACTCGTCTGGGGTTACCTTACCTCCTACAACTGCTTCTCCTAGACCCCAGCTGCCCTCGATAGCTACTACTTTCTCATCACCCGTTACCGGGTGTAGTGTGAACATTACTCCTGCGGTTTTACTGTTAACCATTTTCTGCACTGTAACGCTCATCATTGACTTCTCATGGGGGATTCCGTGGGCTACACGGTAGAATACTGCTCTGCTAGTGAATAGGCTTGCCCAGCAGCGTTTTACATAGTAGACTACGTTGTCTTCACCATAAACGTTTAAGTATGTGTCCTGCTGCCCGGCGAAGCTTGCCTCGGGCATGTCTTCTGCTGTTGCACTGCTCCTAACAGCTACTCGTAGCTTTGCAGGCTCCATGTTTAGCTTAGCGGCTAGTTCTCTGTAATACTTCCTAATCTCCTCTTCTACTTCGGGAGGCATTGGAGTGTTCATGATCATTTCTCTGATCTTGGCAGTTGTCTCGTCCAGCGCCTTCTTATCATTAACGTCTAGCTGTTTTAGCATTGGATAGATCTTGTCCTTAAGCCCCGCCTTCTCGATGAAGTACTTGTAAGCGTAGGCCGTTACAGCGAAGCCCGGTGGTACCGGTATCCCTGCTCGCAGCATTTCTCCGAGGTTAGCGTTCTTACCGCCTACTAGGACTACGTCGTCTTTAGTTACTTCGTCAAGCCATAACACGAATCTCTTCTCTTTAGGAACACTCATCTCTAATACACCAATCCATAATTGTTTATTCTTGGAATGACCTATACCGTAGTTTCCTTATAAGCATATTGGATAGGATATATTATTCGTGTATGGATGTATATATACACGTATAATAATAGGATAGGTAATATATTCAATAAAGACGAGGCTACTTACGCCTCTTCTTCCTGCCAACACGGCTACGGAGTAATACCCAGTAGACCCAAGCCTTCCTCTTAATAGCTTCACGGTGCGGGTGAATTGTTCCATCAATATAGGATGCGTAGCGTGTACCACTGATTATCTTTGCTTTAAGCTTAGCATCAGCTTTCGCCGCCACAGCTACGAGTATTGTAGCGTGTAGGAGTTCTATCTTCCTAATATAGTCGTTGAGCATCTCCCTCTCCTCCTCCATAAACCTCGTCGTGTGGAAGCCTTTCCGGAATACCGGGTTGTCGATTATTGCTTTTAGGAGGGGTATGTTCGTCTGTACTCCCAGTATTAAGT
>WAON01000046.1 GCA_015521265.1 Desulfurococcales archaeon | reverse complement strand
ATATTGAAGTGTGAAGGTATCCTATTAGGCATGTACTTTACTAGGAAAAGAGTTGTTAATAGTGAGAGTATCGGTGGTAGGATCATTAAAGTAAGCTTGAAGGCGCCCGGTTTAACTGGGTGAATCCTGGTAGGCTTATGAACTGTTGGAAGAGCTTTTTCAACTCTATAAGCTTCCCTACCGAGTATCTCCTCGGCTTCTCGAGAAGCCATTACTGATAAGAGGACTGTATCAATAGTGATCAATGATAGGAATATAATAGTTAGGATGATCGCTGAATCAATTACTAGGGCAAGCGCTACCATTACTAGACCAATGAAGCCAACCGTTAACCCGGCCAACTTATTGTATTTAACCCATAAACGCCTAGATGAATAAGTATATCCGATCCTAAACCCTACGAAGGGGTTTACAGGTAGGCGCTTAGCTAGGAAGTATATGATAAAACCTATTATCGCTGTAAACAAGCCTATATAAACATATATATTACAAGGCACTTCCCCCACCCTCTAAACCTATCTCCTCTAATGCACGGTAGAGGCGGGATACTTCACTCATTAAAAGTTCCAATAGCCTCCTACCATCACCCGTTATCTCATAGTATTTACGGGGAGGCCCTTGAAGGGATTCAGCCCAGTATGACTTGATAAAACCATTCTTCTCGAGGAGTTTCAGTGATTCATAAATCGTGCTCTCACTAGGCTTCAACACTCCACCCGTCTTCTCGATGATAAGCATCCTAATCTTGTATCCGTAGAGGGGGCCGTATACTAGTAGTAGTCGGAGTATTAATAAAACATAGAATCCCGCCCTAATACTTTTAAGAAACCTGTTAATCCTCTTATCATCGAGTAGCTTCAAGGCATATATACCAAGTAACATCTATTACCCTATAACGCCTCTACTCCTTAAGATACATAATCCTAGTAGTACTATAGTATATTCAGTCCCCCAAACAGTGTTTAATAAGATTTTATCACTACTCGATCCTAATAACAGGTTCGGGCCTACTAGTAATAGTGTAAACGATAACCCAGTTATAGCTGCCGACACTATATCACTCAACTTCATCCTCCGACTAATAAGTTCGTATAAAGCCCCGAAAACTGCTCCAAGGAATAGGGAGAAGAAAACGATTATGATAGGCGATAATAACAAGAGTAGGCTAATCAACGGTTTAATATTGTTCCAGTCGACTCCTAAACCACTATACTGATCCGCTAACATTTTTAATACTTCATCGGGTGATGGGAGTTCTATGTAGGTTATGATCCCGGCTAGTATACCCGATGCTAACCCTGATAATAATCCATCAACCACGTATTTACTCTCAGCCACGACCCCTCTCCGCGATCCAGTGGTAGTAGGTTGCTAGGAGGGCTACAATTATCGATAATAACCCATAGATCACCGGTATTGTGAAGACATTCAACCCATAGATCTCCTTAATGTAAACTGCTTCATAATTCATTCCCGAATGGACCAGTGAAAGGATAATATAGATCGGCAATGTCTTACCACGACTAGAGTAGTGCCTTAGCAGTGCGGCTGAGTATATGTGGTATATTAAGGATAACAGCCTTTCATAAACCGCTAGTAACCCAAAGGTTAACGGGAAAGTTTTCCCCATTAAAAGTGCTACTACTTGGCCAATTGCAACATATATTGCTTCACCATAACCGAAGCCTCCTCCAACCCAGTAAGCATAGTCCCTAGCCTTATTCCTCACAATGAATAGTTTTAGAAATTCCTGGAAGAAGCCGGAAACTAGTGAGTAGTACAGTATTATCAGCCATAATATCTCCCTTGGAGGGCTTAGGGGATTTATCCCCCTGAGGATTAGGGGTGTGATCTGTATTAGGGGCTGGGCCAGGATCGTTATTAAGAGTAGTACTCCTCCCAGTAGGAATGGTAGTAGGCGGAGCCTAGTAAACTTATACATTACCAGTAATGCTAGCCCCGGGATTACTAAAGTGAGTGCTGGAATAATATATAGTATCAGCAACAAAGACGCCTACCGCTAGTACTAACATGTTATTCTTTCTCAACCACTACAGCTGTACCATAAGCTAGTAGCTCGGCTGCACCGCCCATTATTGCAGATGTACCAAACCTTACTCCTACAACTGCATTAGCCCCCATCTCCCTGGCCTTCTCAACCATCCTGTTAATAGCCATCTCCCTGGCCTGTCTTAAGAGCTCAGTGTACTCCTTAACTTCGCCTCCAACGAGGTTTCTGAGGGCTGCGGCAATGTCTTTACCGACGTGTCTAGCCCTTACCGTGTTCCCGGTTACTAGGCCCAGTACCTTAACGATCCTATATCCAGGTATTTTCTCCGTCGTAGTTATTATGAATCCCATGTTAACCCCCAATTACTACCTCGGAGTTCGAGGTATATATTTCTTCCCACAAGCTCTACAATGGAGCCCCATAGAGTAGAGCACAACAGCAAAAAACAATAC
>WAON01000045.1 GCA_015521265.1 Desulfurococcales archaeon | reverse complement strand
CCCCTTAGATTCTTTGAACTAATTATTACTAGTATTCACTACGAGGCGGGTATTGCTACACTTATACGTTTGCTGAATTCCGCCGGTATACCGGTGAGGAGGGAGATGAGGAAACAAGCAATTATAGCTGGTGGTCCAGCCGTTATGGCTAATCCCCACCCCTACTCGGATGTAATTGATGCTTTTATCATTGGGGAGGCGGAAGATTTATTGAGAAAAATTATTGATGTTTACTTGGAGTATCGGGGTGATAAGGGGTTATTTCTTGAAAAGCTTGCTGATTTGAATAATGTGTATGTTCCAGGCATAACTAGAGATATTGTTTATAGAGGGTATACGCGGGACTTAAACTCATCATATTATCCCACCACTCAATTCTTTGATCCCGAGAAAGAACCAGCTTACGGTAATGGTTTTATAATGGAGTCTAGTAGGGGCTGCCATTTCTGGTGCAGATTCTGTCTTGAGGGTAGATTGTTTAAACCTTATAGGCCTAGAAGCTTTTCAGTTATGAAGAAGATTATCAATGAAGGACTTACTAGTACTGGATTGAATAGGGTTGTTTTCTATTCTCTAAACTTCTTATTCTCTAAGGATGAGAAAGCTATTGCAGAGTATTTATGCAGTAAAGATATACGTTATAGTTTTCCGTCTTTGCGATATGAGGTTATAAACGACGATATACTTGAACTACTTAAATGCTCCAGTCAGAGAACAATTACTCTCGCTCCTGAATCTTTTAGTAGACATGTACAATACTTGATTGGGAAGTATGATCATGTTAATAATTTAATCAATAAATCAATTCGTGTAATTGATCACGGTTTTAAGCTTAAATTGTACTTAATTTCCGGGATGAAGAGGGAGTCGTTGAATGATATTAGGCTTAATATTGAGGCGATAAGAAGGATCGCTAAATATGCTAGGGGAAGGGGTTTAAAGTTAACAGTTACGGTAAACCCATTAGTTCCTAAGGCTAAGACTATGTATCAATGGATCGGTATGATCGACCTGGATAAGGCTAGGAGAATTATAAGATACTACCGGAGCGAGCTCGGGGGTCTCGTTGATACCAGGCCCTTATATGTTAATTGGGCATGGATACAGGCAGCAATTTCACTGGGTAGCAGCGAGCTGGGTAAAACACTTATTTATTGGGGTTATTTGGGCGGTGATCTTGGCTCTTGGAGGAGATCCTTGAGAAAAACCGGAATGAATACCTCGTATGTATTTAATGGTTATGAGTTTGGAGAACCCTTGCCCTGGGATAATATAAGGATCGGTGAGAGAGTGGAAGAACTCAATAGGATCGAATACCTTGTATGGAGGAGGCTTTCTAGCTAGACTTCTATATCCCTTGCAATTACGCCTAGTATACCAGTGTATGTTGTTATTATTATTGAAGCTACTATATCGGATAGCGTGAATGGGTTTATACCTTCCGGTTCTAATAGTCTTACTAATTCCCTATTCATTATTGATAATTCATCTATTCTTATAGTAGTTGGTATAGTTATTCTGGCTGATACTTCTAGTAGTATTCTCCTAAACCTTGTATATAGCATGTATTGTCTAATTTCCGTTCTAAGCCCGTATTCTGGTTTTACGCCTAGAGCAGTGTAGAGTGAGGATATACTTCCTAGTATTACAGGATTTATCGAATTATCTATTGGTTTTAAGTCTTCAACAGCATTATAGGTTTCAATGAAGTATTCGGGCTTAACATTGTTCTTATCCATTTGTGATTTTGAGATTTCTCCGCGTATATTATAGTCTACGGCTAAGTAGGGAGTGAGTATTGGGGAGTCTATTATGGGAAGCTGTATTATTAGTTCGTTTAGAGTATTGTTATTTATCAAGCTGTAAATTGTTTTACATGGTTTCTCTTCGCCGATGATAACTGTGTTTATTATGTGCCCTCCTCCCCTACCATAGCATAGTAAGCGAACCTTTGAATCTGGATATAAGTTGTCTATGAATTCCTCGACTATTTTGCAGGAGTTTCTAGTTGGTTTCATTGTTGCCGTGAATAGTCTTATCCAGCATCTCAATAATCGAGGCTTGATCCGTGTATTTTCTAATAACTCTTTTCCCAATTCAACAGTTTTCATTAAGGCTGGATATATTGATGCTAAGGGAACGTATTTCTCCCCGCTGATATAGCTTCCATCGATGCTGAGAGGGCCTATTATTGTTATTGGGATTTGAGCCGCTCCTATCGGTTTATATGATTGTTTGCCCTCTAGTTCTGTAAAGTCTAGTATTGAGGAGCCGGTTGCCGATAATGATATTCCTAGTTTTTCCTCGAGGTATTTCCTTCTTAGAAGGGCTGCTAGGTTAGGGTTTTCGATACGATCGATTTCTTGTAGGGGTTTCTTTGAATTAAGTATTTTCTTTAAAAATTCTTTTATGTTTAAACTATTCTTCGCGCCCAATTGTTTTTATCACCGGCCTGTATGCTATACCGTAGTGTATGAGTCCTGCTTCTCCATCCTCATTTATTCTACGTAGAACTGGTTCTAATAACATGTTCTCTTTTAGTTCTTCTGGCAGGATATCGGTTATTGGAGCTAGGATCCTTACTTTGCTATTGATAAGCTCGACTAAGCCGATTATTCTTGGTCTTTGTTCATCGAAGCCATCCGGAACAGTGTGTATGATCGTCCAAGTTATTAGTCTTCCATACTCGTTATCGAGGTAAACTTCTTCGAGGTCTTTGGAGCCGCAGTAGCGGCATATGCTTGAAGGTGGATAATTTATTTTGCCGCATACTCTGCATTTTGCTGCTTTAAGCCTGTAATGGCTTATTCTTTCCCTCCAGAATCTGGGGATTGAGAATTTCATGCTTCAACTACCCCTTGATCCTTTTAATTAAGCCCCGGTATTTCGCATATTGTGCATAGTCAATAGTCTTCTTCCTTGCTAGGTAATCATCCGTCTTCAGTGCTTTATCCTGTTTGTCTACTATTTTCTCTGTAACTATAATGCTATAGGCGTCGCTTCCAGCCCCGCTGCCGAATGGTGATAGTAATAT
>WAON01000044.1 GCA_015521265.1 Desulfurococcales archaeon | reverse complement strand
ATGTATCATAGGGGATGCGGTTATTTCAGCATTACTAATATTCAGACATTTATGAATATGCTGGAAAATCTTTTTTACTTAGCAAATAGGGTCTTGTAGTCATACTTAGGTTTATAATTATGGGTGTAATTGTTGATCTACCCTGGAGGGTTTACCGGGTGGCTTCTATCACTTAGCCTCGAGTTGAGAATCTTTATCGTAGGGCTTATCCCAGCCCTATTAACATCGCTTGGTACATTACCGGTACTGCTTGGTGGTAGGGTTGGTGAACGCTTTCTTGATGGTGGACTGGGTTTTTCCGGCGGTGTTATGCTTGTTGCATCTTTTACCAGCCTCCTGCTCCCAGCGATCGAGTCTTCGCCTATGATAATCGTATTGTCTGGCTTTATTGTCGGTGCATTGGTGATCTATGCTTTGGATAAGGGTATTCCACACCTACACATCGTTAAGGGGTATGAAGGACCTGTTGATCTTAGGAGAAGTATTCACAGGACATTACTCATCGCATTAGCAATTATAATACATAATATACCTGAGGGTATGAGTGTCGGGGTTTCAATAATTTATCGTTTGATAGATGGTATTATCGTAGCATTAGCTATAGGAATACAAGACATACCGGAGGGGTTAGCAGTCTCCCTCCCGATATACCGGGCTACAAGGAGCTACTCGAAATCACTAAGCATAGGAGTGCTCAGCGGGTTCTCAGAGCTTGCAGCAGCCTATATACCACTAGGAATAATAGCATTGTTCCCAGGAACAATCGATTTCCTACTACCATTCCTAATGAGCTTCTCAGCAGGGGCGATGATCTACGTTGTAGTACACGAATTAGTGCCGGAAATATATAGTCACGGACACGATGACATATCAACAATGGGCTTCTTCACAGGATTCATAATAATGCTAATCCTAGATACATTGCTGGGGTAGAACGAGTTTAAACACGATGATATAGAGCCGGGGGCGGGATTCGAACCCGCGATATTAGCGGGTTTCCGTGAACCCCTCCTATTATGGGGTTTGATCGGCCCTGCAGCCCGCCGCCTTCGACCGCTCGGCCACCCCGGCTTCTCCGTTGAATTTTTTATTCTTGGCTGGTTTATATCGTTTATTTCGGTATCCTTACACCTCCAAAGCGCCCGGTCTTGATCCTAATGTATAGTTCCCCGCTCCACTCCTTCTTTGCTTCTTCGTATGCTTTCCTAGCAACATCCTCGATCTTAACTCCTGGATAAACTGGTTTCTTTGCCTTGATGATTATTGTTAGAGTCATCTTCTCCCTATCTATTGTGTAGGCTGTATCTTTTACCGGTATACCGTTTTGCACCAGCTCATACTCAATTCTTCCAACAACCGCCGCGATCATTACTTCCTCGGGCTTAGTTAGGAGTAGTGAATCATGCATGTCTCCAAGCCTTATCTCAAGCTTCATAACGGGGTATCTATGCCTGAGCTCAACGTATTTATACACTATCGAGTAGAGTATGCTTCTAAGGGAGACCCATGTAGGTATAGGGTTTAAATCAACGAAAACCTTAACAATCTCCTCCGTCTCGCTTACCTCAATATTAAGGTATTCCAGCCCAAAATCACCGATCAACCTAGCAATCCCGCGTTTTAAATCCTCCACGCTTACTTTTTCAACAGCTGGTTTTACTAGTTGATGGATCTCCGGAACGGGTTTTTCTAAGGGCGTAGTTTCATAACTAGTAGTTGGAGCTTCAGCCTCGACTGTTTGAGGAGTAGCAGTACTAGTTTTCTCCTCAACCTTCTCAGCCTCGACTACTTTCTCCTCAGCCTCCGCCTTCCTTGGAGTTGTCGAAGTTATCTCGCGGAACTGTTCTTCACCAATGATCTCTTTAAGCAGGTCTAATGGTATACGATAAACTCGAACAATAGACATGCTACGGTTAAACACCGCTTCTAATGCATCGCTCCCCAATAACCTCGAGCCAGCACCTTCTACTATTGCCGCGAGTACTCGGCCGTTAAACCTATATATCCTCGCTGTAAACCTACCCCTACCCGGCTCCTCCCACTCACTAGTAATCTTATAAAATTCCTCGCCACTATACTTAGCGAAAACATCGCTAAGACTAACCGGTCCACGTATAAGTTCTAAGAGAGACTCATTCATAACAATACGAGACTCGACAAGGACATCACTAAACAGTTCCTCAAAACCAAGAGTTTCAGGCATCCCGCAACACTCTTAACAAGATAATTCTCCAATAAAATATGTTTATCATCTAAGGTATTTATCATAAT
>WAON01000043.1 GCA_015521265.1 Desulfurococcales archaeon | reverse complement strand
GCGAAGAGTTTTTCCACAATTATTTATTGATATCTTTAATCTATAAATAGTTCGTTAAATTAATGGAAAAACCAGGGTCTAGATAATTCTTAGAATTCTCTTAAGCCAGGAACTTCGTTTTTCCTCCTTCTTCTCGCCGAAATATGCTCTACGCATGAAGTCGACGTATGCTTTACGATAGGGGTTTTCAGCGTAGTGTTTTGCTAGACGGTAGAGGACTTCTAGTTCCTCGTTCGAAGCGTAGTCTAGTGGTATGCCTTTCCGATTATTTTTCTCCCATTCACCGTAGAGTTTATCCATGATGGCTTGAACATTTTCGTCACTGTAGAAAGCAATTTTTCTATCATTATCCCTGCTATCATCAATTAACTCTACGATCTTTTTCTTCATCACAGCAGGATCCATAGTTTAACCCTCAATAGAGTCTTCAAAACTAACACTTTGTTTAACGCCTTGTTTAATCTTTTCCAGCGCCCAGCCGAACTTCTCCATTAGTATAAGTATAGCCGCTTGAGGTGGGATGACTCCTTCCTCAGTAATTATTGCATCAATATACTCGGGGGGTGTAACATCGAAAGCGGGGTTCAAAACGGTTACGTTGGGATGCTTATCAATCCACTCCTTAGGAACGATCTCAGTAGGATCCCTATACTCTATTGGTACTAGTTCTCCTATAACAGTCATAGGCGAGAACTTATAGGTTTCAGCCGCTACGAATACTCGAACCCTAGCTTCATGAGCTGCAAGCGTAACCTGGCTAGTACCCACCTTGTTTACGAGTGCACCATTACTAGCAATAGTATCAGCGCCAACAACGACCTGGTCTACTTCATGCATAATATACCGGACACTACTATCCGGGACTTGTACAACGGGTACACCAGCTTCAATTAAGTGCCTTGCAGTAATCCTCCCCTGATAGAATGGCCTAGTCTCGGTGCTATAAACCTTCCTAATCTTTCCCATCTTGTAAGCGGTAATAATTACGGTAGCCGCGGCAGTGCTGTGACAATGAGTTAATACTACCGAGTCCTGCTTAATCCTCCTAGCCCCGATCTCACCGATCTTCCTAACTGCTTCAAGACTATTTCTAATAAACTCCTCGGCCCTCGCAATAACTGCTTCGCGGAGCTCTTTAAAGCCTAGGTTTGACTCCAGAGCATACATGACGTAATATACTGCATTGGGTAGACTAACGGCAGTAGGCCTAGTAGCTAGGATCAACTTTGCAGCTTCATTCATATACTTACGGAACAATTCAGGGTCTGGTTCGCCGCTATAAGTCTCGGCAGCGATCTTGAGGGCTTCGGCAGCCGATCTAGCGATCTTTCCGGCCCCCCTAATCCTCATAGTCCTAATACCTTCAGCGATCTCAAGGATCTTCTCGTGGAAACGAACCATCTCAGGCACCACCCCCAATTTTTTCCTCTAACAACTTACCTATCTCATCAAGACTCCTAATCCTCGGCGGGAAACTACCATAAACCTGCTTGATAATAACGGGAATAGCCTGCGGAGCAAATAATCCATACTCCGTAGCAATACCATCAATATAATTAGCAGGAGCTACATCATATAATGGAGCCCTAGCCCTGTACTCGTTCGGCAAGCTTTTACGGACATCGGGACTCATCAGCAACCTCCAATCACCCTCCGGCAACTTTACTAGTTCACCATGAATAGTTTCAAGGCTAAACTTATAGAGGGGAGCGACAACGAAAACTCTAACACGAGCCTCGTTAGCAATGAGGCTGAGAAGACTCGTACCAACCTTGCCCACTATAGCACCATTAACAGCAATAGCCTCAGCACCGATGACAGCCTTCTTAACGTTCTTCATGAAGAAGCGAGCCGCAGAATCAACTATTAAATACGACTTAACACCTAAATCATTCAAATAACTAGCAGTATCCAACCCCTCCATACCGGGTCTAGACTCCATAACATATACTTCAAACTTCCTACCCTGGTCTACGAGTAGCTTGAAAACCCTCCTAACACATAGACTATTACTAATAGTTATTAAAACATCCCCATCAACAATCCTATTAGCCGCAACCCTTGCAGCCTCCCAGCAATCCCGATCATATTTCCGCCTAAGACTATCCAAATACTCCATAAACCCCTCTAAGCCCTTACTCAACAAGTACTCGCCAATAAGCCGTAAAGCATTAATCGCACCATAACTAGCAGGCCTATCCCTCATAATCTTCTCAACTAATTGCTTATACTTTTCAACAACTCGTCCCAGATCACCAGTAGATGCTGAATCCCTTAACTCATCGATTAAAGTGAAAACAAGAGATGTACCAGTATCGCGTTTAGCATATCCATGCTTAAAGAGCTCCTCATACAAAATAATCCGCCCTCCCATACAAATACATTGAATAAAATAATTATTCCCAAATCAAGCCTATAACAATTTCCTCAGCTACTATGCTTAACTATGTAGTTTGTAATTTCTCCTATAATTTGTGAAAACTCCCCGGTGTCCATGAATGGTATATCCCATGACTTAACAGGCCTACCAAGTAGTGGTAAAATCCTTGAAACCGATAATGTCCAAGGCTTACCCATATATGCAGACACACTAACAGCATTCCTATACCTCTCTCCACTATACAATAAGGCTTTCGTAGGAGCAGAAACCAATACATAATCTACATTCATAGAACCCCTAGTCGGTGCAGCTACATCATTATAGCCCTCAATAATTAGGACATTATAATCCTTAAAGAAACCGGGGTATTCATCGATCATCGAGTAAATCGCTTCATTATCAAGGATCCTCGATACTAAACCAGTATATCCATCAATAATAACCGAATTATTTCTACGGAAGGAATCTATTAATTCATCGACGACACGCTTCATATAATTATTCAATAAATTATATGTATCACGGCAAACGATATAAGTCCTAACCCTTGAAACACCATTATCACTAACCCAAGCTCTCGTATACCTAAGCAATACGGTGATCCTAAGCGTATTATTCATATACTCCACGTATTTCCGTGTAGACAAGCCATTACTTAAAGGATCTATTGGTAGGGTAAGGAAGTCAACCGGTGATAATACATCCATATAATCCAGTAAGCTAGCTTCTTTCCCAACAACATACGCGTCATGACCGATAAGATAGCCGAGCTCTAAGCTGTGAATAACAGTATCCAACTGATACCAACCACTATGCCCCCCAACAGGCTTGAAATAAAGTGGTTTCAAGCCTAGCTCTGAGAAACTATTAATCAAGCCCTTAACAATCGTAGTCTTACCCGAATCAAAGGGTAAAAGCCCGCTAATGAGAAGCCTAATCAAAGCCTTATCACCAATCACTATTTATAGTAACCATTATATTTCCAATCCAATGTATCAACCTTTATAGCTATAGGCGAGGTGTTATAGGTTGAAGAGAATAGTATCATTATTACTGGTATCAATGCTCATCATTACCATGATTACAATACCCATAAATACATATTCTCAGAGGAGCGGAGAAAACACGGTCGTACTAATTATTGCGCCAGGATTCGATCCAAGCATTAAGCTCAACTATACAAAAACATTAAAGGGTTTAATCAACAAGTCAATAACAATAAAAGTAATAAATAATGCTCCATACACGCTACTATACCACGAACTACTAATACTAAACACTACATGGAGACTCGATAAAGCAATACCATTAACGAGCCAAGTACTATTGACAAACAATACCTTAACCGAACCCTACAATCTCTTAAACGTAAACAATACGATTAGCATATGGGGAGAACTAGATACGCAATTCATCAACACTAGAGCTATGAATCCATCCAAGCACCCGAGAACAATAAACCCCTACTACAACCTAGAGAAAAACTATATACCGCCAGCAATCTTCAAAATACCCTTCAATGGCTCGACCAGATGGGACTTGCTTAAAACAACGTTAACAATTAGGAGGGTAGAGCAGGGGTTCGTGCTAAAAGCAGAAAACTACTTCCAGATAAAGATCTCCAACGTCTCACTATCGACACCAGCAATAAAAATCAATATATCAAGGAATGATCTAGCTGTGAACCCGGGCATCTACTATTTATACTTCAGGATAATCAATGTCACAAAAGACTACGCAGTAGTATTCACACCGGGAACTAGAAGCAGTAGCGGATGGTTCTCAAAATACTATGGGAAAAACTTCCAGAGACCAGTAATACTAGACCTACCATCCCCTAGTATATTGAAAAAACTAGGACGGGACGATATAAAATGGCTTGTCGAAGAAATAATTGGTAGTTACACTGACATACTAAACTTCGCATATAAGTATAAAGGCGGAGTACTAAACATTATAGAATTCCCACTATTCCAGGAAGCCGTTGAAGCTAAACAATATAATATCTCCAGCCAAGCCTACGAGGCACTACTCAATGAAGCAATGAAGGCTTTATCATCCCTAATAGAAGTAAGCCGTGTAAGCTTAGGGAAGAACATAACTGTAATAATATACTCACCATATACCGTAAAAGAATCGAAGCAAAACATTAATGGGTTAACCGAAATAGCGCCAGGAATATATAATGTAACTGGAAGCTTAGACAACATTATTAAAAACATCAAAACGGCACACATATACACCTTCGCAAACTCAAGAATACTAGTTACACCAGATCCTAAGATTACCGGGTACGGTAATGGAGTATTAATGATCTACAAGCCCGGGCTATCTAAGGAATTCGCACCCAAAAACGCTACAACAACACCGGAAAACATAGCCATGTATGCGGCATCACTAGTAAACGGGTACGGAATAGGCATGAATAAACTCATAAGAACCATACAGGAGAAAGACGCTGAGATAACACAGTTGAAATCAACAATAAACGATAAAGAATCGACAATAAACCAATTAAACAAGCAGATCGAGGGTTTACGGAAGCAAATCGGCAACCTAACAGCGTTAAACGCTAACTTATCAATGAAGATAAATGAGCTCCAGAAAAAAATTGATGAAGCAAATAAGCTGAAACAAGAAGCATATGAATACTTATTATCCGGCATTTCAACCATAATCATTATAATACTAATCCTATACTACATGCTGAGGAGCGCAGTTACAAAAACTACGGGGAAATCGAGGAAAGGTAAGAAGTAAGTTTTTCGATAAACTCGATATATCCGAGTTTATTAATCCAAAAATATATTATGAGAAGCCCAAACCCAATAGCAAAACCATTCCCCCAAATACTTCTACTCTTAAACAATGGTATCCTTATCCTAAACTTTTCGGATAATGGGTACAGGATGAAGACCCCTCTCTTAGTTAATGAGTCAAATAATAAATGTAGCCCATAACCACTGAAAAAAGCATATGTACTGGTTACAACGACTTTAGGAGGCAGTATATTATTAATAGAGAAGTACTCGAGTAAACCGTAGATTATGAGTGTAAAACCAGTAATAGCGAAGAGATTATGTAAAAATTTTCTATGTTTGAACCTTAGATCTAGATCCGGGATCCAGGCTCCAACTATTCCAAGTAGCCCAGCAATGAATGCTTCAGGCAAACTATTAGATAAATATAAACCAAATGCAAGGCCGACGAACATATGTGTACTCCTATACAACCCGGGAAAACACCTCTAAGCAATATGTTTGTATGAGGTCGGCAGAGGACCACTTCTTCACCAATTCAGATCCTCGATCCCGGGGTATATCCTCATCCCTCTCCTCACTATTTCAAAACCTTATCGTAAACCCATATAAATCTACTAGGCACAAACACCTCGGGGAAACTCTTTTTCTCGCGCCCCATCCTTATAAGAGGCTTCATTAAGTGTTTAAAAGCTCTTGGAGGAGGCTCGTAAAAGCCTGGATCGAGTTTTCGTGGAAGGTAGTACGTTATCTTATGAGCGTTTGGATCTCTAAATCCGCACTTGGGACACTTATAACCCTTACCACGCCCCATGCTCTTCATACGAGCACCGCAGCGAGGGCATCGGGGATTAACCTGTTTAATAATTGGTTTAACCTTTACAACATGGATCTTCTCCAAGTTAATAGTTGGCCCATGCCTGCTACTATATGGTCGAACTACTCCATAAACTTCTACTTCATCACCTATCCACAACTGCTCAATAATCCGCCTAAAACCAGCAGTAGGCTCATAAGCGGCAACATCGATCCTACCAGTAGAATCCCTTAGCTTAAAAATAACATGTCCACCCCTAATCCTACGAGGCACGCTGTCCACGAAGCCCCTAATAATTACTCCCCGATAAATATATGCTTGTGAAATAGTGGCTTTAACGAGGTGAGCGTCGGTGTGCTGATTAGTTCTAAAAATTACTCTCATGGGAACTGGTTCATCTATTTCTAAGTAGCTATACGCTTTTACCAAAATATCCGGATCCTCCCCTCTAATACCCAGTAATACGGGATCTGGGCCGTGGGGTGTTATTAATGGTTTATTTATTTCATAGTCGTAATTTAGTAATGTGTTAGGATGTGTAGCTTGATCCATTTTCTTAACGGATTCTGGGTCAACCCTTCTAGGCATGCCGAGGTAGGATTCATCCCTATAGGCTATTAATTCAAAAGTATAATCCGTATTCGTCATTCTAAAACCAATACCAGCTAAAGCACCGATAAGTCCTCTCAGTCCCTTCGATAATTCTTTAAAATATATTCTTCCAATGCTCTTTTCAACTATCCTCTCAACTAGACTGGTTGGTACTACATCGTTTACAGCTTTGCGTCCAAGCCATTTAATCCGATCATCGAGCTCGCCGATGTACATCGCTATAACAGGCTGGCTCTCGGGATGATGGTATTTTGCTACGTATTCGTACCCCATACTAACAGCTTCTTCAAATAAGTCTAACGCGTAATCT
>WAON01000042.1 GCA_015521265.1 Desulfurococcales archaeon | reverse complement strand
CGTGCTTGTTGAATGGAATAATGAGAAGAGCAGAGTCTCCAGGGAAGCCCTTGTTAAGCTGGAGCATCAACATCCCGATGATGAGTTCAGGGTTATACGGGTGTTTAAAGGCTCAGAATTAATAGGTAAGACGGCTGTTTCACCACTCGGGCATAAACTATTAGTACTGCCGGCATTCTTTGTAGACCCCGATAATGCTACAGGGATCGTTTACAGCGAGCCCAGCGATGCACCCTACGACTACGTAGCACTAGTGTGGATTAAGAAGCACCCCGAAATACTCGGGAAATACGGTGTAGACCCGGAGATAGTAGAGAAGATTGAGCCTGTTAAGATAATAGATGTACCAGGCGTGAAGGGGCACCATGCCGGGATAGTAGTTGAAGAAATGGGTATCGAGGATCCCCTCGACCCTAGGCTTGTAGAGGCTACTAAGAGGGTTTACAAGGAGCAGTATTATAAGGGAGTAATGATCGTCGACGACCCGGAGTTTAAGGGGCTACCCGTAAAGGAGGCTAAGGAGAAGATAAAGGCGAAGCTAGCAGGTATGGGTAAAGCTTTTACATTCTACGAGTTAAACCGTAAAGCCTACTGTAGAGCAGGGGGCAAAATAATTGCTGCAAGGATTAAGGGGCAGTGGTTCCTGGACTACAGCGTCCCCTGGTGGAAGGAGAAGACAAGAAGGTATGTTGAGGAGAAACTAGTGATCCTTCCAAGGAAGTATAAGAAGGCAATGCTAGACGCGATCGACTGGCTCGAGAAGAGGCCCTGTGCACGTAAGAGGGGACTGGGTACTAGGCTACCCTTCGATCCTGAATGGATTATTGAGAGCCTAAGCGATTCAACGATCTATATGGCTTTTTACACGATAGCCCACATTATCCGTAGGGAGGGTATTAGGGGTGAACAACTAATTCCAGAAATATTCGACTACGTATTCTACGGGAAAGGTGATCCTGTTAAACTATCCGAGGAGACAGGTATACCGGTGGAAGTACTCGAGGAGATGAGGAGGGAGTTCACCTACTGGTACCCGGTTGATCAGAGGCATACGGGTATAGCGCATATAAGCAACCACCTATCCTTCTACATCTACCACCATGTAGCCCTGTTCCCCGAGAAGTACTGGCCAAAAATGATCACGCTAAACGAGATGGTTATACGGGAAGGAGCGAAGATGAGTAAGAGTAAGGGAAATGTTATACTGTTGAGAGACATCGTTGAGAAGTATAGCGCCGACCTATACAGATTATACATTGCTGGTAGCGCAAACCTTGACGCAGTACTAGACTGGAGGGAGAAGTATGTTGCAATGGCTAGCGAAGCACTACGAAGGTTTACAGCATTAGTAGAGAGAGCTATTGCTACCGATTGCGGAGAGATCAGGCCTGTGAGGCTTATCGATAAATGGTTCTACTCAAAGTTCAACAAGATAGTAGAGGATGCAGCAAATCACTTGGAGAAAATGGAGATCAGGGACTACGTGCAGAAGAGCTTCTACGGAGTGATGAATATACTAGACCACTACCGAGACCGTACAAGCCCCGGGGAAGCATCCTGTATGCTGAGACAAGTAGTTGATAAGTGGATCAGGCTGGTAGCACCAATAATACCACACCTAGCGGAGGAGCTGTGGAGCAGGATGGGTGGTGAGGGATTTGTATCAGTTGCAGAATGGCCTCTGCCGGATGAATCATTGATTAATGAGAAAGCAGAAGTACTCGAGGAAACTATTACGAGGTTTATCGACGATGTTAAAAACGTTCTCGGAGTATTAAAGGAGAAGCCGTCGAGGATAACGATCATAATCGCCTCCCCATGGAAGTATGAAGCATTAAAACTAGTGGTTGAAGGCAGGGGGCTTAAGGAGATCATTAACGTTATCCGGGAGAAGTACGCCTTAAAGGGGAGGGAGAAGGAGATCGCTGCCCTCATAAACAGTTATCGTAGATCACCGCTGAGCGGCGTAGAAATAGTCGAGCCAGAGGATGAGTATGAAGCCTTTAGGGAGGCATTATCCTACATTGAGAAGAAGACTGGGCTAACCCCAATACTACTCTGGGAGGAAGAAGCAAGGGCTAGGGGGCTGGTTAAAGCTTCAAAGGCTTCCCCCCTAAAACCAGCCTTCTACATAGAGTAACCCGTTTTCCAAGCCTTCCCCTATTCCCTGTAGGGTAGGGTTTATCAGTTATAACACTGATATAACTATACATGGCCGAAGACAAGATTCGTATAAGATATGTAGACTGGAAGACTCTGCATAAACTACTCGCAAAACTAGCCCTGAAAATCCATGTAGACGGTTATAAGCCAAATATTATCTATGCAGTATTAAAGGGTGGATTAATACCTGCAAGAATAATAGCTGATCTGCTAGGTGTTGAAGAAATCGGCGTATTAGGAGTAAAATTCTACTACTCACCCATGGAGAGGAGGCATAAACCAGTCTTAACAATACCACCAACACCACCGCCTAGGAGAGAGTATAGGATTCTAATAGTTGATGACGTCGTAGACTCTGGTAAGACGATGCAGCTAGTAATAGATGAGTTGAACCGTTACGATATAAAATGCTTCAAAACAGCATCAATACACTATAAGCCATGGAGCATCTATAAGCCAGACTACTACGCTGAGGAAACGAGGGATTGGATAATTTATCCATGGGAGCTCGGTGAATCCCTTAGAAAAAGGGTAGGGTTGGAGGAGTTTCAAAGGGATTTAGGTGAAATTCTCGACTCATTAAAGACGATAATTTAGGTTATTTCACAGCTATACAATAATATATTGAACCGATAAGGTTAAGTATATAGGAATAATAAATAACACCGGTAAACGATTTTTCGGTGGGAGAATTGTGGTCTAGAAGAATGCTAGTAACGCTTATATTAACCTTAGTTATACTAGGACAAGCAGTTATTGCTGGATATGTTGAATGGGCTGATTACAAGGATTCAATAACTTTCAACGGCGTATCATACCCCGTACTAGATGCTAGGGGCTGCTCAGCAACGAAGTATAATGGTTCAAGTAATATACCAGTAATAATCTATGCAGGATACTATGTTGAAAACGCTACGTCCGGCTTAAACGAGTCGATTATTAGGAGTGTTGACGAGAACGATACGGAGATCGAGCTTGTACATGTATATTCAACCCAGTACTTGAGTACAGAGATTGAGGGTATAGATGTATCTCCAAGCAACGACTATGTTGCAATGATCTATAACTTGGACGAGTTAAAGGATGGTGATGCAGCCCTAGTGATATCTGATCTAAACCTGAACTATGAGGATGAATATGTTTACGACGGCTACAATGCGACTATTAATTTCACGAGGTTCTACGGCTTGTATGCTTCTCAGAATGGTGTAGTCTATGTTGTAGGCTATATTTATGATTCGAAAAACAATATACGCTACGGGCTACTGGGGGAGTATATCTGGGATGGTAGTAGCCTACAGTTTAACCGTACAGTATTCTACAGCTTTAACGATCCGGATGGTATTAGTAACAACCTATCATTCACAGATGTACTAGTGGGCCCAGACGGATACCTTTACGTTGCAGGCTACATACCATATATTGATAGTCAGGGTAATGTTTATGATTATAAGGGTGAAGTACTAAAGATCAATCCTAAGACTCTGGACGTTGTAGCAGAATATGTTGTTCAACTGTATAATTCAAATGGATACGTTGGAGCTGGAACAGTTACCGGGAACATCGCCGCGGACGACTCATACATATACTACCAGTTCAACACGTTATCAAACATATATCCCTATACCCGTGCAGTATTATTCGGCAAGCTCGATACATCCCTAAACCCGGTATGGACTCGTTTATGGGATAATAAGACTTCAAACGAGCTAGGCTACGACTTAGCAGTTACACAGCTGAACCTATCAATAATCGGGTTAACTGATAACAACTATGGGATCACCGTATTCAACTATTCCAATGCTGCAGTATTATCACTAGACCCTGCAACAGGGGATCCTAAATACTTGTTACTAGTAGGAGGCAACGATACGGAGTCATTCACATACAGCACAATAGACCCCAACGGCTACCTATACACTCTTGGAACAACGAATACCCAGCCAAACAACCTCTACGAAGCCCACATACCCGCACAATACATTAACGTATCAACACTATCAACACGGTTGAAGAATATTGGGGGGATCAAGCTATACCCCAGCGGTGAAACAATACCATTCAACAAAAACAAGGCCGGAACCCGGCCCTTGGGGAATCCTTCTACTACTAGTGTATTAATGGAGTTGGGGAGAAAGGAGTCTAGCGGTAAACTAGTATATATTCATGGTAAACCGGTTGTTAAGGCAGCGGAGAGAAGTGATCCACCGGGATTACTGGTTAAATACTCTGTCCCAGCCGGTTTACCATCCACTCCCCCACCACCAATCCCGGAGGATAGGATACTGGTGCTTGCTGGTGTATTATCAATGCTGATATTATCAATAGTATACTATAATATAAAGACTAGGCGTTAGCGATCAATGCCCAGGGGGATTAATCATAATTGTGGTAGAACATACCTATTACTATTCAGTTCAACTTCTCTAAGCTCTACTCCATAAATCCTCGAGAGGTTCTCTGCTCTAACAACCCGGCCCGTCTCTCCCTGCTCGATTATTCTACCATTATGTATTATAACCGTATTATCCGCTGTTAAAAGGGCTTCATTGGGATCATGTGTTGTATAAATTATTGTTTTACCCTGATTAACCAATTGCTTAACTATCCGCAGAACCCTGATCTTATTCCCAACATCTAAATGGCTCGTAGGCTCATCCATCAGGATGATCTTTGACTCCTGCGCTATAGCTTTAGCAATCATTACTAATTGTCTCTCACCACCACTAAGACTATTCACCGGCCTATCATGGAATCTCCACAGATCCATTTCCTCGAGTACTGTGAAAACAATAGTTTCATCCCGTGGGGTTGGTGTTGATAGGAATCCTAGGTGGGGGGCTCTACCAAGCAGTACGTATTCGTAGACGCTTAAGGGTATGTTCGGGGGATCCTGCGGTACCCATGATATAAGCCTTGCCTTATCCCTGGGAGAATACTCTTCCAACGGCTTACCGTAGAGTAATATCCTGCCCTTCCAAGGCTTCTCGACTCCAAGGATTAGTTTTAGTAGTGTTGATTTACCAGCACCGTTCGGGCCCAGTATTGCTGTAATTGATGGTTCTCTAACCGTTAGAGAGACATCTTTTAAAACCGGTGAACCAGGCTCGTAGCCGAATTCAATACTTTCTATCCTTAGCGCCTCCATTTCAGTGATCGCCTGCTTAGTATTAATACGAATACGGGCGCTGCAACAAAGCTTATAACGATCCCCAATGGGATCTCGTATGAAGTTGCCGATCTAGCATAGGTGTCGCATAATAGTAGCATTATCCCCCCGATGAGGCCCGATCCTGGTATAACGTACCTATTATCAGCCCCGAAAAGGGCCCTGGCTAGGTGGGGCATTAATAAGCCGATCCATGCTATTGAGCCCGCGACACTAGTTGATGCTGAGACTATCAGCGATCCGAATCCGATCAGTATTCCACGGTACAACTTCGGGTTTACTCCGAGGCTGTGGGCTTCTTCATCGCTAAGCCCTAAAATGTTAACCCTCCACCTTAATAGGTGGAAGGCAATTATACCTGCTAGTATCACAGGACCAGCGTATAATACGTCTACCCAGCCCCTACCGTTGAGGCTTCCAAGGAGCCAGAAAGTGATCGTTGGCAGTACCTGGTATGGATCGGCGAGGAACTTCAACAATCCTATTAGTGCGGAGGAGAAGGCTGATACAGCCATGCCTGCAAGTATTAATCGTAGTACGCTACCACCATACTTTATCGCCTTGCTAAGCCATAATACTCCTAGAGTAGCTATAAGCCCGGTGATGAAGCCCGATAACTCTATTAGTACCCTGTTAGTACCGATCCAGAGTATCGCGGCTGCAACACCTACAGCTGCTCCATCAGTTGTTCCAAGTATTTTCGGGCTCGCCAATGGGTTTTTGAAGATAGACTGGTATACTGCACCGGTCATTGCTAAGCCTGTTCCAACTAGTATTCCGAGTATTATCCTTGGAAGCCTTAGATCATAGACTACCCCTCTAAGGGTTCCAGTCCACATTGATGGTAGGAGCGGCGTCGGGAGTCGGCCGGTTATTAGTGAGAAGTAGAATGATCCTGTTAGTAATAGGAAGAGGAGGAAAAACCACTTAGTAGTTTTTTTGTAGTGCTTCAAGACCTACCTTTAACCTCGCTTGGAACAAGCTGTGCTGCTACCTGCCTCGGTGCGCCGTATACTTTGATGTAGAACTGAATTGTTAGCTCTGTCATATTAATGTTACTGAATAGTTCTGGGTGTATCCTAGTAGCCATGTAAACCGTGCATAGGATCCATTTAGGAGTAGGCATATCCCATGGCTCTCCATCGAAGGGTACTGGGTATACTCGGTGTTTCCTAACAGCGCTTACAACTGATAACAGCGTGTTATTCATGAATTTCTCGGCTGCAATACTTGGTTTTAAGCCGTGGTAGGCTGTTATGAATACTATGTCTGGGTTATAGGATATTATCTGCTCGGTACTAATCATCATCCAGCCGGTGCCACTAACCTCGTATATTCTACCACCAGCTAGCTTTACCATATAGTATTGTATCCAGTGTGTTGGGGGTATATTGTAGCTGTTCTCACCCTTATAATAAATAAATAACACTTTTGGCTTCGCATTATCAGGGAGGCTATTAGTCTTATTCTCAACCATTCCCAGCAGGTTTTCATAGTAGTTCTTCAGCGAGATTGCCCGATCCTCCTGTCCAAGTATCTTCCCAACTAGGAGCAGGTCATGCATAAAGGATTCCGGCGTTTCAAGGTCGAGATACACAATGTTAACCTTATCCTCAATACCCTGGAGTAGTGGGCGCTGATAATTCTTAGCGAACACTACGTCCGGCTGAAGCTTGATGATCTCCTCGAGGTTAATGTTCCTCTTACCAGTAGCTACAATGGTAACATTTCTAAGCCATGGGTCTATTGATGTATAGAAGGGGTTATCCGTCATAGTTGAGTCAACGCCGACTAGGAGATCCTTAACGTTGAATTGCAGTAGAAAGCTTGTAACAATCCTAATTGTAGATACAACTCTGTGAACGGGTACTCGTAGCTTAACAGTCCTATTAAGATCATCCACAATACTCATTAATTTACTGGTTGCTCCACCGCTACTCGTAGTATTCGTTGAAGAACCAGTATTCTGTGCTGGAGTAGTTGATTTATTTCCTCCCCCGCTCAGCGGATTAATATAATAGTAGCCCAGTATGCCCGCAATAACAAGCACTATAATAATCGATGCAATAGCGTATTTATTCATCACAGTTCACCGCCTCGTCAGCTCTTACCCGTGTATTAGTGTTTTCATCCAGTATTTTCCGTGTTATTTATTATAAATGTATCGTGTATTGTCTATGTATTTTATTGGAAATTTCAGTGTTATACATGGATTTTTCCAATTTTATTATTAGACATTGATCAATGAGTTGGGATTAGTTAATTATCCATAGATCCTAGTAGTATTTCTAGACGGGATGTATTGGGTGGTGTGATCGATGTTTGTAAAATACCTTAAATGTAGTAGGTGCGGCAGAATCTATAGCCTCGAGGAGAAGCCGGTTATGTGTAAGAATAGGGATCTGGGCCGGCTAGACATAGTGTATGACTACGACGCTATAAGGGAAGCCGTTAAGCCTTCAACGCTTAAGGGCCGGGAGCCGAGTATGTGGAGGTATATGGAGTTCCTACCACTACCCGACCAGTCTAAACGCGTAAGCCTTGGTGAGGGCTGGACACCGCTATTAAAAGCTGAGAGGCTCGGCGAGAAGCTTGGACTTAGGAATCTCTACTTGAAGGATGAAACACGTAATCCTACGGGTAGCTTTAAGGATCGATGTATGAGTGTATCGGTTAGCATGGCTAAATACTATGGGTTCAGGCGGGCCGTTGTCGCTAGCAGTGGTAATGCCGCCGCTGCTTTAGCTGCTTATGGTGCTCGTGCAGGTATTGAAGTATACGCTTTCGTACCGGACTTCGCCGGCTACGGTAAGATCGCACAGTTACTATTCTATGGTGCAAGGGTTTTCCGGGTAAGATGGACTGAAGCAGAGGATCCAACTGTTAAGATGATGCGCCTAGTAGCTGAGAAATACGGGTTCTACCCATCCCCCAGCTTCGGGCCCTTCAACCCATACCAGATCGAGGGGCCTAAGACTATATCAATGGAGATCGTTGAGCAGCTTGGCTGGAGGGTACCAGATCAGGTATTCATACCAACAGGTGCAGCAAGCCTACTAACCGGGGTCTACAACGGGTTCAGGGACTGGAACCTCGTTGGGTGGATAAATAAGTATCCACGACTAGTAGCCGTACAACCCGAGGGGAACCATCCATTCGTTAGGGCCTGGATGGAACGCGCCGACCCAGATAAGATCAGGCCCTGGGAGAAGCCTCCGGAAACAATAGCAACCGGCCTCGAAGACACTTATCCATGGGATGGAGACGCTGGGCTAAGAGCACTATACAACACAAACGGTTACGGAGTAGTAGTAAGCGATGAGGAAATACTAGAAGCAATGAAGCTACTAGCAAGCATGGAGGGAATATTCGCAGAACCAAGCGGTGCAGCAGGACTAGCAGGATTGATCAAGGCT
>WAON01000041.1 GCA_015521265.1 Desulfurococcales archaeon | reverse complement strand
TTCAAAACCAGAACTATTCGAAGTACTCCTACGCTTAGAGCTAAGAGGATACATAACAGTCTACAGGATCGGGAAGGAGATGATGGCTAAACCCTCAAAATACATCGATAAACTACTAAGCTAACGAGAACCAGTAAAAGATACCGTTATCAATACGTAAAACAATCAATAATTATAGGCTAGGATAAAGCATAACCCCCTACCATGTTAGCAGGGGTGTCGTGGGATGGGTGTTAATATTAGGGAGATCATACCGGATGAAGCGAAGACTGTTATCGAGGACTTAAGGAGTCTCAGGGGTAAGGTAGTGGTTATTGATGGATACAACGCCCTATACCAGTTCCTAACCGCGATTAGGCAGCCGGATGGTACGCCGTTAATGGATAGCCAGGGCAGGATTACCAGTCATCTAAGCGGATTATTCTATAGGACGATAAACATTATGGAGAACGGGATCAAGCCAGTCTACGTATTCGACGGTAAACCACCGGAGCTAAAAGCTAAGGAGATTGAGAGGAGGAGGAAAGTAAAGGAAGATGCAGCAGCTAAGTATGCTGAAGCACTAAAGAAGGGGGATCTAGAAGCGGCTAGGAGATACGCGATGATGGCCGCTAAGCTAACAGATGAAATGGTTCAAGATGCTAAGAAACTACTAGAAGCAATGGGTATACCATGGATACAAGCACCAGCAGAAGGCGAAGCACAGGCAGCATATATTGTGATGAAAGGGGATGCATGGGCTAGTGCATCACAAGACTACGACTCACTGCTATTCGGATCCCCAAGACTATTAAGAAACCTAACAATAACGGGTAAGAGGAAACTACCCAGGAAAAACGTATACATCGAGATAAAGCCGGAGCTTATAGAGCTGCAAAAACTACTCGAAAGACTCAGGATAACCAGGGAGCAACTAATAGATATAGGAATACTAATAGGAACAGACTATAATCCCGATGGAGTAAAAGGAGTTGGCGCTAAGAAAGCACTATCACTAATAAAAACCTATGGATCACTAGAAAAACTACCCGATGCACTACTAGGCGGATGGAAGAAGGAGGAACTACTCAAGATCAGGGAATACTTCCTAAACCCACCAGTTGAAAAGAACTATAAGATCGAGTGGAGAGAGCCTAGCAGGGAGAAAATATACGCTATACTAGTAGAAGAACACGATTTCAACCCTGAAAGAGTAAAGAATGCTTATGAGAGGCTATTGAAAGCTTATAGAGAGAACATTAAGTCTAGGCAGATGGGGCTAGAAGCCTGGTTCGGCTAAACTATTCCTCCCTCCAACCATACTCCCCGATCAACGGTACGAATACGCATTCAATACCATATTTCCTCTTAAGAACACCCCCGACCTTATCAGCGATCACGAGTCTTTGAACATAAAGGTCTCCAACCGGTGCAACAATCCTACCACCCTCCCTCAACTGCTCGATCAAAGGCTTCGGGATATCGGGGGCTGCAGCGGTAATCATGATCCTATCATAAGGGGCTTCCTCCGGATAACCCAGAGTCCCATCACCAACGATCACAGTTACGTAATCAGAGTAACCCGTCTTATCGAGATTCCTACGTGCAAACTCTCCAAGCTCAGGGATTCTCTCAATAGTATAGACGTGTCCACGCTTAGAAGGATCCATCTTAGCAACGATCTCGGCTAGAACAGCTGCCTGATAACCCGAACCAGTACCTATCTCAAGTACCTTATCCCCCGGCACTGGATCGAGGGCTTCAGTCATTATCGCAACCATATGTATAGCACTAATAGTCTGCCCATAACCGATAGGCAATGGGTGATCATCATAAGCATACTCCCGATATGGCTCAGGCACAAACTCTTCCCGGGGAACACTTAGGAGGGCCTTCTTAACCTTCTCAGACTTAACATAGCCAAGCCTAACAAGATACTCCACAACCCTCCTACGCATCTCTGCAAAACTATCATTCAAACAATACCACCAAACACACAGCTAAACAACCAGAAAAATAACCCATCCATTCATATCCTTTAAACCAATAAAGTAATAATCATTACCCCAGAACACTGAGAAGGGGATTCAGTCTTTGCTTTCAAGGAATATTTATAGGGAGGTAGTAAGGGCTCACGGCCACCCCAATATTCGGGGAACGCATAGGTCGACGATAGAGGTTACGAAGGAGGAGGAGTTAACGCCCAGGGGGGATTGTATAATAGGTGTTGGAGCGGATAAAGCAATAAATGATCTAAGCCCGGAATTCCTAGAAACACTGAAAAATAATGATGCAGTACTCATAGCAATACTATCAACCAGCACCTACTGGGATATAATATTAGCGCAGGGATCGCGGAGCCTAATACTCGATAGTGATGAGAAAATAATCATAAGGAAGAGTAGCTACATAGAACCCTCAACACTAGGTATTAGGAGTAATAAAGCAGCACGAGACATTAACCGCGGATTAATCAGTGAGCTGAGAAACCCTAATGAATTACTAGAAGTCAGACTGTTAGTCTTCAGGCTTAGCGAGATCGAGCCTGTAAATATAGGTGTAGGGAGAATAGTCTAAAACCCGCCTACAACCCGTTGCAATCCATCCTCTAACCCTACTATTACTACTAATAGAACCGCAATCCTTCCCGAGAACGTATAAGTGTAGGATGCCGCCTGGTTTTAAGAGGTGATCGTAGACATCCATGAAATCCAAGCTATTATGCGGTAAGTTAGCAATAACACGGTCGAACAACCCCTTCCTAAAAACCACGGGTAGAATCCTAGCATCCATGTTAAGACCAATAATGCGTCCAACGAGTTTCTTCCGGTTAGCAACCGTGTTAAGTATGATCAACCTGTAAGCGTAAGGGTTTAAATCATTTGCAACAACAAGGGATTCATGCAGGGAAGCAATATGTACTGCGAAACCACCAATACCCGAGAAAACATCGATAACCCGCTCACCATTACGAACATTATCCGCTAAACGCCTATGCTCCTCTGCAAGACGGGGATTATAATAAACCCTACCAAGCAACACGTAGAATACAAGCCCATACTCCCGGTGGGAAACAAGCTCGACCCTACTACCCCATAATAAACGGAGAACAGGTACACGATACTCGTCAACAGTCTTCTCCTTAACAAAAATAGCCTTCAAACCCTTATAGAGTGATCTAAGAATAGATACAACTTCATCAACACTATACTCTTCAAGAACATTCTCACGAATAATAACTACATCCCCAATACGATCATGGCTCGGAACCCTCCGATTCAAAACACTACACCCAAGCAATACTATCTAGAAAACACACTGATAATAATAAGTATCAAGGTTATGATAACACCTAAAATAAGACCGATTCATACTATATACTACACGGTTGAAAACATGGAAAAATAGATTGGAGTAGTGAATTGAGTAGGCAAGAAATAATCTTTCCGAGAAACGTCGCAGTAATATACAGGCCTAGTAGGAAGTGCTTAGACATAGCTAGGATGATCGTCGAGGTTTTCAAAAAGAAAAACATACCGGCTAAAAGCTACTGGGTAGACGATATACTGAAAAACATTATCGGAACAGTAGACTTAGTAGTAGCAATAGGCGGTGATGGAACACTATTAAAGATTTCAAGGCTCTTCCAAATAAACCCACCACTAGTACTACCAATACCATGCGGGCGTAGGAAGGCTTTCTACGAGAACCACGGCCTCGATATAAAGGATCTTATTGAGAGGGTATTAACCGGCGAATTCTTCGTCGAAGAACTCGCTAGGGTGAAGATCAGCTATGATAACAGGGAATTTAGGGTTTTGAATGAAGCAGCATTAATATCCAGAGATCATGGTAGAGTAATCGAGTCAATGATAAGGATCGAAACCCCTACGTTCAAGACAAAAATGATCGTAGAAGGGGATGGAGTGCTAATAGGCCCTCCGAGCGGGTCATCAGCCTACCATTTATCCCTCGGGGGATCATTGATGGATTACTACGTGCAGGGATTCTTCATAACACCCCTAAATCCGATGGAGTTAAACATCAAGCCAATAATACTACCACCCCTATCCAAAGTATGGGTGACATTCACGAATGGATACACGGAAGTATACATTGACGGGGAGAAGAAAGACATTATAAGCCCGGGCAAACAGGTAATCGGAGAACTAGATCCCCACAGCTTCCGGCTAATAAGATTCAATGGTAAGAGAGACTATGTCCGAGAAGTATTCGAGAAGAGGACAACTAGGTTCCAAGAAACAACCCAGTAAGAAGATAATAATCCTAGACACTTCAGCCCTCCTAGCAAAATATCATTTAATACTACCAGCTATAAACACGGAAATACTAACAACTCCAAGCGTAGTAGAAGAAGTAAAAGACATAGAGAATCGGGAAGCACTACAACTAGGACTAGAACTCTCGAGGATAAAACCCTTAGAACCAAGCCCTAAAGCCCAGGAAAAAACATACACAGAGGCAAAGAAGCATAAACTACACGGAAAACTATCCAGTACAGACCTAGACGTTGCAGCTCTAGCACTACAACTAAAACAAGAAGGCTTCGATACATTAGTAATCACTGATGACTATGCACTACAAAAACTCTTATACTCCATGGGTATTTCCTTCAAGCCTTTGAGGACTCGGGGGATTAGGGAGGCAGGCCGGAAACCCCCCGGTTCCCATGGCTAGGCCCGGCGGAAAACACTAATAAAATAACCATTAACAACAGGGTTCAACGGGTTAAACCTATAAGCAACCAGATCACCATAATATACTTTATCAGCGTAGGGAACCCAGCCGAGATCAACTGGTTCAAACCCCATCTCAACCAAGAATCTAGCATTACCCTCATTCTCCATAAACGTCAACGTACAAGTACTATAAACTAGTAAGCCCCTCCTTCGGAGAACCCTATAAGCCGGTGTGAAGAACTGTCTCTGATAACGATAACTATTAACAAGATCCCTACAATTCTTATTAATACTAATCTTCGGCCTAACACCAAGCCCAGTACAAGGGGGATCTATGAGCACCCTATCAGCCTTACCAGCTAGTAGTGTAGCCGTATCAATATACCTGGAGTCCATGGGTATTATCAAGGCGTTAATGTATAGTCTAAGCCTCTTAAGCGTATTATAAACCTGTAAAGCTTTACGATTATTACGCTCAAAAGCGACCAGTCTAGCCCGGCCCCGAGTATATTGTACAATATGACTAGTCTTACCCCCGGGTGCAGCATTCATATCAACAACTAGCTCGCCGGGCTTGGGATCAAGTGCGTGCACGGTGATCATTGCTGGGAGGCTCTGGGGGTAAAACAAGCCCTGCTCATACTCCGGGAGATCCCTTATAGGAGGAGCCCGGTAGAGCGGATTAACATTAACAGCAACCAGGCCGTACTTCATCCTCCTAGCACTCGAGGAATCTACAACAACTTCAACATTAGCAACAATCAATCCACTAGGGGCTCTAACCGTAGCAATCTCTCCACGCTTAAAATCATCCATCCTAATAATCCCTGGAGCATAGAGATTCGCTCCAAGCATTAATGATTCAGCAGCGAACCTATCAACATAGATGTATATACCAGTATCCCTTACCTTATTAGGCCCCTTAACCGGAGTATAAACTGCTTCGGGAACATATTGATCCCTGTAAACCTCCAATCCTCTACTCCTAAGCCTGTCAATTAATTCCCCGGGTGATATGTATAAAGTATTAACTCTAAGGTATAGCCTACTAGTAGGCTTATATATTGCACTAATCAATGAAGAAGTTAGACTACCATAAACACGCCGAAGATCATCAATTAAACAATCTCGAATCAATCCTTAACACTCCTCACACAAACAAAGCCAGCATTGGGGATGATACCCATAACTGGATACTCTACAACGGGGGGTTTTAAAGGCTCATACAATAATGTAGAACATGCATCAACATATCTAAGCCCAACACTGGAAAGCATTTCTACTACTTCTCTGTAAGTGTAGAATCGAGCATACTTGTAGAATAGGGATTTACCACTATGCTTTAGGAACAAGTAGTATCTCCCCCAGTCTGTGTCGCGGGGGACGAAGCAGTTTACATGGAAACCCCCCGGTTTCAATACACGACTAACCTCCCTCAAAACAGGCAAAGGATCCGGCAGAAAACATAATGTAACAGTCATAACAACGTAATCGAAACTATTATCTTTAAAGGGGAGAGAATCACCATAAGCATTTATTACTAGGATGCCGCGCCGAGAAGCAATCATCAAAGGCTTTAAAGCGGGATCAACACCAACAACTAACCCCTTCAAACCAGCAACGAGAGCGCCTGTACCAACACCAACATCTAGGACTAGTTGATCACCCACTAGTCTCCGGAGGCAGTAATGCTCTGATAAACGAATACTTCGCCGGAGAATGTACCATCTATCATACCTATCATAGTATTCATCAAACAACCAGCTAGTCTCAAAAGACGTATTCAGCAAAACATTGAAACCCCGAAAACACTTTATCCCTACAACTGGATGGTTAATTAGTTGATCAAAGGTATTAATTGATAACGGATAAGGCTTGGTGTTAAGGTTATGGATAAGTTACTGGTGTATATTATTGTAGCATTCATTACTGCGCTAGTACTCGTATCAGTAATCTACTATACTGGTAATTGGGGGGTTGTAAGGGTTAGAGCTACTACTACAACAAGCCTATATGCTACAGGCCTCCTAGATTATCTCTCAAATAAATACATGAAACAGCACCCCGATACTAGGATAGACTTCATGCCCGTGGGTAGTGGTGAAGCCCTTCGCAGGGCTGGTGATGGAGAAGCATGCCTCGTACTAGTGCATGCGCCGAGCCTTGAAAAAGAATATATTGATCGTGGAGTAATATACTATCACAGAATATTCGCATATAACTACTTCGTAATAGTCGGCCCAGGAAATGATCCGGCCCACGTTTCTAATGCTACAAATATAGTAGACGCTATGAAGAAGATCTATAATGCAGGTGAAGCCGGAAAAGCAAAATTCATAAGCAGGGGAGACAACTCAGGAACAAACGTCCGGGAACTAATGCTTTGGAAAAAAACAGGACTCGATCCTAATGATAGGAAATGGTATATAGTATCAGGTACTGGTATGGGTCAAACACTGGTAATGGCCGACCAAATGAATGCTTATACCTTATCCGATAAAGCAACATACTTGAAATATCTTGCAAGTAATAGGATCCACAATCTTAAAATCCTCTACAGTAATGATACAGCATTAATCAACATCTATAGTGCATACCTAGTCAAGGGCTGTAATGGTAAAGAATTGGAGAGGGCTAAGGGCTTCATAGACTTTATAACTAGTAGTAGGGGGCAGGAGCTAATAGCAAGTTACGGCGTAGAACTCTATGGAGAACCACTATTTTACCCCGCAAATAATAAGACTAGTCTAGCGGATACCTGGAGTAAACTAGTGAAAGGACTGGATCCATGATGGACGAGTTACTGGGAATAATCACTAGGTCAATAATAATATCCGGCACAGCAACACTACTAGCATCAACTTGGAGCATACCCTTAGCCTATAGGTTATCACATAAAACAAGGGCAGGATATATACGCTCAATACTCGAGGCCCTAGTGGGGGTCCCAACTGTACTAATCGGCCTACTACTATACATGATACTATGCAGTCAATGCCCACTAGGCCTCCTAGGAATACTCTACACTCCCATAGCTATAGTGATCGGCGAGGCAATCCTCGTAACACCTCTGATAACTGCGGTATCGCTGTACGAGATTTCAAGGGTAAGAGCGAGGTATGGTGAACTAGCCCAATCCCTGGGAGCAAGTGATCGGCAGGTTATGGAGGTGGTATTGAAGTATTCAATACCAGGCATTATAGGAGCACTACTAATGGGTTTCTCGAGGGCTATTGGAGAATTAGGAGTTGCATTGATCGTTGGTGGAAACATTAAAGGCTACACCAGGGTAATGACTACCGCGATAGCATTAGAAGTTTCGAGGGGCGAATATGAGGAAGCAATACTCCTAGGCCTACTACTACTGTTGATAGTTGCAGTTATAGCTGTAGGGCTTAGAATGATCAGGGGTGGTAGGGATTGATTAAGCTATGCGGAGTAAGTCATAGTTATGATGGGAGAAGATTCATACTGCAAAACATTGACTTAGAAGTTGGGAAAGGCCAAATAGTCTTCATAATGGGCCCCAACGGATCGGGTAAGACAACGATCCTAAAAATAATGGGCCTCCTCCTAAAACCCACGAAAGGCAGAATATTATTCGAAGACAGAGATTATTGGAGCCTACGGGAGAGGGAGCGGTTAGAAATTAGGAGAAGGGTGATATACGTACATGAAAAACCACTATTCTTCCCCGGCACCGTTATAGAAAACATGCTCTACCCATTATACATTAGAGGGTATCATAGGGAAGAAGCACTAGAATTAATCAATAAGATGCTTGAAGAAAACGGTTTAATCAATATAATAGATAAAAGGGTTGATGAATTATCCAGTGGTACACTACAAATACTAAGCATTCTAAGAGCGATGCTTCCAACCCCCGATCTACTCCTCCTAGACGAACCCCTAACCCATCTAGACCTCGAAAACCAGCTTAAAATAATAAAGATACTGAAACAATACTTATCAATGGGTAAAACCCTCATAGTATCAACCCATAACCCATTATTCCCTAGAAGAATGGGTGGTAGAATATACGAGCTCAATAATGGTAGCCTTAGAGAAATAGATCCAAACTCTTTAAAAACAATATAATACAGGATAACAATCTAATGTTTGATCAACAGTCCTCTAGGGATACTTTTTAAACCGGTAGAAATTCTTAATTGATGATATAGAGGTATAAAATTATTATAACCCCATTGAAAGCCTGTAGAGAGGATCAGGACTAACTGATCCGGGGTGTTGAAAATGTCGGGCATACATGTTTCAGATGATGAACTAAATAAGGCTTTATCAGAGCAGAAGCCTAAACAGGAAAATAATAATGAAAAACAGAAATGGATTCAGAAGATGATTAAAAGCGCTAAACACCACCACAAGATCTGTCCATACTATGATAAGAAGACCGGCATGTGCTTCCTACAGCTAGGTGGAAAATGTGACCGGGAAGGACGCTATGAGAACTGCCCAGTATTCCGGCAGTTCCTAGAGAAGAAATATGAAGAATACAAGAAGAAAGGCTTACCACTACCCGTTGATTTCACCGATATAGTTACTACGCCATTCTTCTAAGCCAGACCTCGGCGTTTAAGTCCTCCCAACCACATATTGTTTTTAACCACAAAATTCACACTTACAACCAATCTTCTTACGTTTCTATTTCCCCCTGCGGCTTTCTTAAACATAGTAATCTTTTACGATAAAACTTCTCGCTTCTATAAAACTGCTTAGAACTTTATCAAGTATTCCCAGAACGCTTCTATTTCAGCCTTAGATGGATCACTAAGGCTATTATCTCGGGCTCTCCTGAAAAGTTTACTGATCGCATTAACTAATCTCAACAATCCTGCCTAGTTCTTAAAACTTATTCATCATAGAGACATGTTGCTAGGGGGATCAGGGTATCGGCTTATAACCGGGGTGGTTAATATAGAATAGTGCGGGTACAATGGCTTTGGAGGGTATGGTTAGGGTTGAGTAATGCTGGTGGAGAAAAGACTAGTAGAGTAGAGTATAGGATTAGTGATCTTGATAAGATATGGATGGAGTATGATAGACAGAACGATATCTTATACATTAATTTCGGCTATGACATCGAGGATGCTGATGAAGAATTTCTAAGCGGTGATGGAGATATAGTGGTTCGTATAAAGAATGGACGAGTAGTATCTATAATGATAATGAATTTCAGTAATAAAGCTGGAATAATAGTCTATTAGGCTCTTCTATCAATCATATGTATCCCTAGTTTTTCCGGGCCAATAACCCCAACAATCCTGCTTAATAGTTCACCGGGTACATCATTCTTAGAATAGATATCTATGAATACTATCCCCCCTTTATAAATAACGTGAACCAGGTTTTCACTACATATTAATTCGTGGAGAACTAGTCCATGGGATTCATCACCTATTAAATACTCACAGTCTACACGGAGACTGCTAATTAGTTCCTCAAGGGTATTCCTTGGAATACTCTTCTCTAGTAATAACTGCTTCAATCTTCTACCCCTGTAATGAATAATTCATCAATGAGTTCATCGATCAGTTTCTCCCTAGCCCTGACAACGTGAACCCCGTTTTCCTCAACGATGAATTCTGTTTCTTCATCAATACTAGTAACGAAGAGTATGCTTGGATCCCTCTCCTCGAAAAACTCTTCTAACTCATTAACACCTTTCTTATAAGGGTTTACAACTTCTTCCCTACTACCAGTATCCATATCGTAGAGTACTAAAGTGTCAGCATTTCTTAGCGAAGTAAGCTTTCCCCCTCTAGATGCAAAGGCTACTAGCTCCTTACCCATAACGCATCTACCCAAATATCAAAACACTTATTATAACCTAACTAAAACGTTAAGGCTTGTTTTATAGTTAGCGTTATAGGTTAGTATCCTACGTATTAAAGTGGTGATCAGGTGAATGTTATCACTGGTGTCCATAATTGATCGGACAGAACTACTGGGTCGATAGGGATAGAGCAGTTGGGATCGGTCGTTTACTAAGGGATTCATGGGATTTGATCTATAGGATTGAAGAGAATGATCCGCAATACATTGCTATAAGCGGGCTTATACGGAGAACAAGTTGTGGATTAGCCGCTGTATCAGTTATTGCTAACGCACTGGTTAGTTACCAGCTTACTAGTAGGGGGGAATTATACTGGTCTATGTTTAGTGAATGGATGAGTGGTAGGGGTGGTTCATCAGTCTACTATCTACTACAAGCACATCGAGAATTCCTATTAAATACCAGCTACAACCGGATGGGTTTAGAAGCTAAGCTTAAGAGACTGGATAAATTCTATAATAGTAGTTTAGCCGAGGAAATAAGATCTGATCCATTGAAGTATTGCGGTAGACTCGAGGATTTATGGGGGAAAATCGCGTCCACATTAAACGCTGAGAAACAATCTAAAACAATAGTATTCTCAGTTAAAATATACTATTATGTCTGCAGAGCTTGTGGTTCAAGCGTTAAAGGGGATATACCGGTACCAGTTGATCGTAGGATAGCCTATGTAACGCTGTCAAGCTGCCTGGTAAGAGGCTGTACTGGATCCTTGAAGAAGTGCTCCTATGATTTAATGAAGCCAAGGCTCCGAGGGTTAGTAATGGGTGCATGGAGTATTGTATCAGCAGAATCCGGTATCCCGGGATATAACCTGGATTCCCTATTATGGGTTCTTGGAAGATTCATACCGGGGAGAAGGGATTATAAAACAATACTGGATGAGGTAGTTAGGGAATACCCAGTCCTTACAAGTTATAGGGAGAAACTCGGAACTATACTTAAGGAATTTACCCGTTGCCGGGGAAGTCGAGGATAAGCCTGGAACTTGCAAGACTCGTTAACCTATCCCGGATAAACTCTACAGCCCTCCTCAAAACTCTATCATTATCATACCCATTAATGATCTTTTCCAGTATACTCTTCGACTCCCTCTTCAGCTTCTCAGCCTCCCTTACTAGTAGGGGCATAGCCCTAACAACATTGTCAACGATAGTAATGCTTGCAGCTCTACTCGTCCTCGAGAGGGGGTTTAAATCGATCGCTATAACCGTTTTACCCATCTTCCTCAAAGCTTCCGTTCGATCACCATCCTCCAAGGGAACCAATACGGTATCAGCAACCAGTATACCGCGGGGGCTTACACGCCTACGCTCACTGAAGAGCTCCGGTATAGTTGCAGATGCATCATCGCCAACACCTAAGACTTCCCCGGCCCCATGCTTCTTCAACCAATCAGCAATAGCTTCCTCCCTCCCCCTAGTCCTATAGAAGAGGTTTACCTCGATCAATGCACCGGTAACCCTTGAGAGCCTAACGATATCGCCGGGTACTAGTGCAGCCGTGTTACCGTTAACCGATATTACAGGGTGATCTGCTAGTAGGAGGGCTGCTGCAGCAGCCTTTATAGCTTCCAGTGCGAAAAGCTGGGTTTTCTCACCTAATAAGTAGTCGAAGCATTCCCCTCGTCCATGAGCTATTAAGCCTTCTGGAACAACTATACCGCGCTTAAATCCCTCGACAAGCTTCTCCCTTATGAGGAGGCTCTCCCTACGGGGATGGCTGGGCGGGATCCTCAATTATTATCCCCGAGTAATTAATACTTGTAATGTAGGGTTTAAACCCGTACCTTCTAAGCTTCCCGACAACTTCCCCTGCGCGATCACGCCTAGCCCATATTATGAGCGCGTTCTTCTTACGATAATAGTCGTGTACAGCGTTTCCCATGTCCCTCAAGGCTTCATCGATTAATGAGTAGTCGAAGATCCTCCTAGTGAAGGACCGGCTATAATTGAAGAATAATCCCAGTGATGGATTCGAGAGTAGGCTATGCAGGTATTCATTGACAACCCCGTATTCACTGCTGGGTATTCGGGAGAGCATCCGAGGGGTATCCTCCCCGCCCGGGAGCTCGGCTGTAACTATACATGGCTTCTCAAATGGTATAACCCTGTAAGCCCGGCCAATACCGGGTGCTCCAGGCTCAGCCCTGATCTCGAACCCCCCCGTATGGATCGCTAAGACATCTCCGAGCCCGGTCTTATATTTGACCTCGAGTATGTGGGGGAGTTCTAAGGCTTTCTCCAGTATATAAGAGCCCTTGTAAACACTGTGAGCGGCTAGGGAGTGGGCGATTAGTAATGCAGCCGATAAAGCATATCCACTACCGAGTTTAAATGGTGCAGTAGCCTTAACCCCAACCCTACCAATAACTCTACAGGTTTCGTGGGCTTGCTCCTCGAGGACATATATCCCATTATAGATTATGTGGCAGGAATCACTGCCCTCATTAATGGCTTCGAGGTATACGTCTAGGTTTAACCCTGCTCCAATACTGCCGCTGTGGAGGGGATCACCGGTTATCCTCGGAGCCCAGAAGCCTGAAACGTGTAGTGGAATCCTGTAGTGGGGCTTCAAACTCATCCATTACCCTGCTTATTCTTCTCTGAGTAGAAGCTATGTTCTTCACCGGGGAATAATCCCTTCCTAACTTCATCGGCATACTTCTTGACTGCTTCTATAATAATACTCCTAAGATCAGCGTATTTCTTAGCGAATGGTGGTATTTCCTCGTACAAGCCCAGGAGATCGTGTAGGACTAGTACTTGTCCATCACAGTAGGGGCCGCTACCAATACATATTGTTGGAATACCTACTTTCTCAGTAATCTTCTTAGCGACGTCGGCAGCTGTATACTCGATCACGATGGAGAAAGCCCCAGCATCCTCCAATGCTAAAGCATCCCTAACCAGTTCCTCAGCCTCCCCAGGCTTCCGCCCCATCCTCCTATAACCCCCCAATAGGTTTTTACGCTGGGGAGTAAGGCCTATATGACCCATAACAGGTATACCAGCCCGGACAAGGGCTTTCACAACATCACTATACTCCTCCCCACCCTCAATCTTAACAGCTTCAGCACCATGCTTAAGCATCAATCCAGCATTAAACACAGCATCCCGAACACTAGTCTCATAACTAAGGAAAGGCATATCACCAACAACAAGAGCCCTAGGACGAGCACGAGCAACACTAGAAACATGAAGCAACATCATATACATCGAGACAGGAATAGTAGAATCCAATCCATGAACAACCATACCAACACTATCACCAACAAGAATCAAATCAACACCAGCCAGATCAACAAGCCTAGCAAAAACATAATCATAAGCAGTAACCATAACAAGCCTACGACGACCCTTACTCTTCAAAACATCTCTAACACTAACCAACACACCAACACCACAAATACAATAACAAGAAAAACAACAAATAAAAACACACACCAAAAACAAACCAAACAAAACGAACACAAACCAAAAACTCTAAACACTGTATTGTTGATCTATACCAACCGAACCCAAGGTTCCACGATGAAGAGGGGCGTGGTTGGGATAAGGATACAGGGTTAACCATAAAATATTTAAACAACCAGGAAAAATAATAACCAGTGTAGCAACCAGAAAGAACTGAAAGAACGAGTATTGTAGGTATCTATGGTAAAACTGGGGCTGGTAAGTCAGTGTAGCAACCAGAAAGAACTGAAAGAGAGCCTCGCAGTTCTCTAGGCATAGATAATAACTGAGAAATGGGCATGTAGCAACCAGAAAGAACTGAAATCATTTATGGCTGAAGGATTCAAGGAGCGGTTCAGCTACTGGCTGGCAGTAGCAACCAGAAAGAACTGAAATATATGGAACG
>WAON01000040.1 GCA_015521265.1 Desulfurococcales archaeon | reverse complement strand
TCGGAGATGTGTATAAGAGACAGGATACTTTAAGAGAGGTAATAGCTAGGATCGAGGACTTGGAGGAGAGGGTTAAGAAGCTGGAAGAGAGTCTGGAGTCGATAAGTAGGGAGTTAAAGAAGTTGAAGGCTGAAACTCCAATAGTTAAACCAGCCCCTAGAAAGAATGCCGAGCAGGAGAAGATACTACCACAGAAGATCATGTATATGAATGAAGCCCGCAGCATCCTCGGATCATTATTTGATAAATTAATCTATCAGGGTAAGATAGTTGTTATCGGAGGGCTAGTTGTTGATAAGGCTTTCTACGACGAGTTCATCTCCAAGTTCCCGTTAACCATTAAAGAAGCCGAGAAACTATCCCCGATGGAGAAGAGGCTGCTTGAAGAAATGAAGAGGGAGGCTAAGGTTATACTGAGAGCTGGTAAGAAGTATGAAGTCATCGAGCATTAAGCGTTTAAGACTAGCTACTCGACGGGATGCTGAGCGTAGGCTACACGAGATCTACTGGTTGATGAAGCAGAGCTATACAAACATAATAGTTGAGGGGGAAAGAATCCTAGACCCCTTCAACTTGTATACTACGCAGGAATACCTTGAATCGGATAAACTAGGACTTGTTCTCAGAGAGACGCTACTCCATGGATACAATGTACCAATAATTGTCGTTAGGGGGAGAGTGGGCAGGCTATACATCTTAGACGGTCATCACAGGGCTAGAGTAGCTACATGGCTCAGATCAATGATTAAAGCGTATATATTAAACATACCGGGATACCATAAGCCGTGGGCTAAACCGATCACTTCGATAAAAACAATAAATCCACCAATAACCATAGACGACCCCGTCCTGAATACTTGGAGGCACATTGTGAATATTATAAGTTTCATAGAGCAAAGCCATAATAAGACCCCGAGGCTATGGATGGATAAGTTAAAGATAACAAACCTCTATGCAACACAGCAGTTACTAGAACATAGTATTCCGGAAAAAATCATTGACGAACCCATCCTCGTATACCTCGTTAATAATGAATACTATGTCATCGACGGACACACTAGGGCTTGTTTAAAACTCATAAATGGTGAAGAAAGCATTAGATCACTGGTTTTTACAATAGGTGAGACAATAGGTATTATAGAAACCGCAAAGTTAATCGGTAAGCCTAGGATAAGCATTGATTACTGCCGAAAACCCCTCCGCTTATCAAGGTAGAAGGCTAGTATAGCTGTAAGTATACTTATACCCAGGGCTACTATGGTGAGGAGGGCTTCAATATTCATTGTCTCGAGTATGTAGAACGGGTTTGAAGAACTGGAAGCTGCAAGTGTCCACGTGTACTCCTCATTCTCCATTCCATTATGTATCTTGGCTTTTATTATTGATTCAACTAGTATACCTGTATCTGGATCGTATTTGAACATTCTATCTTCTAGTATAGAAGTATTCGTCCCCGTGCTGAATATTATTCTCTGTCTATAAATAGGATCAATGTTTAGAAAACTGGGTTCAACATAGTATGGTAGACCTCCATGTAGTATGAAGGATTTATACCTTGGATAAGGTATCTCATTCCTAGAAAAGTTTTTACGGCTATAAACCCTCTTAACCTTCTCTCTTAGAAGGCTTAATATATAGTTCCTAGCACCTGGGTCGTTGAATCCTTTTAACTGGTATTTTTCATAATGTGTCTCAATGATAACTATATCCTTATAGAAGGAGTACTCCGCTACTAAGCTACCATGGATTTCTCCGTCCAGCTTAATGTTTCCAACAATGTAGTTGTGGAATAGTATTTTCGAATCATAAACCACTTGTATCCGTCTATTGGTTTCCCAGTAACCCTGTAGAACAACTATTGATAATGTAGATAACGTAATTAATACCGCGAATAGTGTAATGTAGAGTACCTTCTTACCATTAACTAGTGTCTTCAATCCTTCTCCCGGCTGTAAATATGCCTATTTCCGGCAGTATTATAAGCTCGGCATCATCTATAACTGTATCGTCTTCATCAACAATGTTAAGCTTCCTCAACTCATCTTTTAACTCGTAGGATTTATATGGTAGCTTAACGTTTTTATCATCAGCTACATTGTAGATCCTCTTAATAACGTCGTCAACATCCTCACCGCCATACACTTTAACTTTTACCGCACTGCGGAAAGCATTTACATGCTTAATCGTTTCCTTCGCCTGTACAACTTTCTCCTTCGCCCGCTGGAGTGTAGCGTAGACATTACTCCTACTCTTATTTAGGATAGCAGCTATTTCATTGGGTTTCTTTTCTTCAACATAGTACATGTACATTACGAGTACTTCCTCTACTGTTAGGAAGCTATCTTTAATCTTGGATCTGGAATAGCGTTCTAGTAGTTCTCTTTTATCGCTTGTGCTAGAGCTTATTATTTTATCGATTAATTGTATTATGTCTATCTTCAAGTTATACCGCTCCAAGGATGCAAAACTTATTCGATTAATAAATAAGTTTGTTAGACATAAAATACTTTACTTTTTTAAATCCCTGGATACAGTGTCCGCGATGAATAATTTTTCATAACGGGGTTATAGATTGGAGGGTTAACCCGTGGATTCCATTTCTTCATATCCGGGTTTAACTACAGGTGTATACTTCTCGGGGTGTTTTACTCCGTCTGGGCATCCCTTACCATGCCTTATCGGTTCCTTAATCCTGCTGAGTAATACTATTCGGCTGGGTATGCTTTCTGACAGGTACATGTATCCCGTGAGATCGGCTAGTTTACGGGCTATCGCCCTGATCTCCTCGTGTTTAGGCATATTCGCAGGGCTTAGTCTTCCACGGCTATAACCAACGTACATATAGGCTTTTACTTCTACATAGGTTGGATTACCCTTCTCGATAAGCTTTGCAAATCCCTTCAATGCTTCATCACTATCATTAAAGCCTTTAACAATAGTTATCCTGTAAACTGTGGGAGACTTAAAGCTCGGGAAAAGCTCGATCGTCTGCATTATGAGCTCCCAAGCCCTTGGAACAATTGGGCGGTTGAAATACATGAATTTCTCACGGTTCCAAGACTCTAGGCTTAGATACAACTGGCTAGGCTCTTCATCGAGGCTACCGAGTATATCTGGGCGGACGCCATGGGTTACTAGGAAAGTAGTCATACCCCGCCGATGATATTCATGTATTAGTTCTCCAAGCCTAGGATATAGGGTTGGTTCACCTGTTAAACTAATAGCTACGTGTTTAGGATTCATAGCTTCCTCGAACATTTTCGGATCCACTCTCGGATTACCCTTATAACCAGCAATAATCTGCCTCTGCACACGGATACTCTCCTCGACGAGGACTTCCGGGTCATCTATAACTGGTAGCCTAGTCTCATCCCAATGCATACCGATATCCTCAGGCTGAATCCTCCAGCAATGCCTACAGCGCAGCCAGCACCATGTAGCTGTTGGACTCATCTGTATGCAGCGGTGGCTCTCAATACCGTACCAGAGACACTTATAGCAAAACCTCCTATTCACTAGTGCTTCCCGGGTCCAATGACACCTCTTAACAACTCCTACAAGACCTATGAAGTGATAACCCTGCTTCTTCAAAGAGTCATAGATTACCCGGTAAGCTGGGCTACTACTCCAGAACTCCTCCCTCTTCCTAGCGATTTCCTTGAAATCAATCTTCTTAAGCATCCCCATACACCTATTCCTTCATCTTGAAATACATTATTACCCCTAATAAAACCGGCTAGTTAAAGATATGGGGTTGATAGTTAAGGCTTATAACTAGTGTTTTGCGTCGAGGATTAATTGAGGGGTGTGTTTGACGCATACGATCAGGTATAAGCCGTTACCGTTTAGAACAAACCCGGCTCCGACACATGTTCCCGGATATGTTCCACAGAAGGTTACCACTACTACTCCGCACTCTAACTATAACATCCCATACCAACCGCCCGGTGAGATGGGGAATCCATGGTACTTACCACTAGTATTCATAGGTTTAACGGTTATCGTATTAATCATAATACTCTACTCATACTATAAGTCCCAGCCAATTAAACCCCCAACTGTAAACATTATTACGGGAAAAATAGGCGGAGAGGTATTTCCTAGGATAAACTATTCTTATTCAGGGATAAAACTAGTATTGAGAAGAATTTATTTAGCATTAAGGAGAAGGGTCAGCTGCTGCAACTGTACACCGAGGGAAATATATAGTAGGGATGGGAGGAGCGAAGTAGGATTATTCGCGAGGATATATGAGGAAGTAGTATACGGCTCGAAGACTTGGAAGGGCGTAGAGAAAACTATTGATAAGTTAAAGAGGCTTTTAAGCTATGAGTAAATCCCTAGTATTAAGCCTACTAGTAATAATCACGTTACTACTAGTATATTCGACGAGTGGTAGGGTAGAGCTTACTGGAAACCCCCTGCCAGATTCGCCATCTATATACAACTACTATAATGGAGGCGTATCACTTTACTTCAACGATAAATCGCTGAAGAACGGGTTATCAGTCATACACAGCCTAGACGAATTATCCAGCTACAACCCGGCAAACCACGTGTTATTCATAATAAGCCCTGATAAAAAGATCACGCTGAGCAGTAGGGTTAAAGAATGGGTTAGTAAGGGTGGTTTACTCGTCGTAATGGATGAAACACACAACACACTACCCCTCGTAAAACTATTCAACATAGAATACGGTAAATACCATGAATCAGTAGTTCTAGGCAACTGCAGTATAAACAATAAGAATTACCTAGTATTATTCAACGTTTACCAATCAATTAAAACAGATACCATGATCAATGCCGAGCCGATATGTAGGGTTAGAAATGAAACCGTAGCAGTTTACTTGAAACATGGTAGTGGGGGAGTATTCGTTATAGGTGATTCAAGCCTGGTTATAAACGAGATATATGTTAAGCACCAGAACATTGAGAATAACACCGGGTTTGTAGATAGTATTATCGGTGATAGATCCATAATAGTATACGAGGGTGATCGAAACTATACTGGAGGAACAGAGTTTGAAGCCGGAAAAATTATAACTGGTTTAGTGTCGTGGATTAGGGATACGGCCGGATCAATGTTTAATGGGACAATGATCGAGGTGGCTGGTAAGGCTTCCCTACTAGTATTAATAATAACGGTAGCAGTTATACTAGTCTACGGGCCCCCGTCAAACCCGTACAAGGTATTAAAGCGTAAAGAGTTGTGATCCATGATGAATGAGAGGATCAGTAGGGAGGAATTATCAAGGTTTAAGGAACTAATAGGGAAAGTATTGGGAACCGTGGGTAGGAAGATTATTGGAAAGGAGAAGGAGATAGAATTAATACTCGCAACACTATTCTCCGAAGGACACGTACTACTCGAGGGTGTTCCAGGCGTAGCAAAGACCTTAATGGCTAGAACTGTCTCTAAAACGCTGGGGTTAGAGTTTAAACGAGTTCAAGCTACGCCGGACATGCTTCCATCGGACATTATCGGCGTACAAGTATTCGACCCCCGTAACAACACGTTCGTATTCAAGAAGGGCCCGGTTTTCACGAACATTCTATTCGTCGACGAGATAAACAGGGCTCCCCCCAAGACTCAGGCTGCACTCCTCGAGGCTATGCAGGAGAGGCAGGTTACAGTTGAAGGAATAACCTATAGTCTCCCAAGGCCTTTTCTAGTAATTGCTACTATGAACCCAGTGGAAGTTGAAGGGACTTTCCCATTATCCGAGGCGCAGGTTGACAGGTTTTTATCGAAGATAATAATAGGTTACCCGAGTATTGATGAGACAGTGGAGATCCTTGATCGATATGATGAAATAATAGATTTATCCGACATAAAACCCGTTATGAGTAGGGAAGACATATTAGAAATGATCAACTCTACTAGGAGGGTCTACGTAGACGTTAACATTAAGAAATACATTGCAGCCATAGTTGAAGCAACACGCAGGCATCCAATGGTTAAGCTTGGAGCCTCACCGCGTGGAGCAATAGCAATCTACCTGCTTTCGAGGTCTCTAGCATTAATGGATGGTAGAGACTACGTTATACCAGATGATGTAAAGAAAGCAGTTTACCCAGCCCTAATACACAGGATCATATTGAAGAGTGAAGCGAGGATCTCTGGTGTAGGCGTTACTAGTATTATTGAAAGTATTCTGGAAAAGGTTGAAGTTCCTTGAAGATATCAATAGCTGGATACACCCATGTAACCGTGTCGGTATTATTACTAACATACTCGATCGCTACTAAGAACACAATAGGCCTAGCAGTATCCCTATCACTCATACTATTACTATACTATAGCTACCACCAACTACGCACAGCAGTAAGCGATGCGGCTAGGATCAGTATTGAGAGGAGTGTGGGGAGGAAGATTTATACAGAACTCGAAAAAGCAGATCTTAAGCTTACAATCATAAACAACTCTAAGAGGGGCTTTCCAAGAATAGTTTTAATCGACGAACTACCAAAATACCTGCTCCTAACAGAGGGGAAACCAGTATTTACAATAAGCCTAAAGCCGAACACTATAACAAACCTAGTATATGAAGCAACAATAATAGCTCCAGGGAAACATGAACTTGGAAGAATTCACTTACTGATAAGTGATCTACTCGGCTACTTCTATGAAACTATTACTATGAATGCGCCGGAATCCTTTACAGCCCTACCCCTACAAAATCCTTCGAAAGCGATGGTTAAATCGATGAATAGGATCATCGGGGTTTATGTTAAGGGGAAATCTACGACGGGACTCTATGATCTAGCATCTTTTAGAGAATATAATCCGGGTGATGATATTAGGAGGATAGTATGGAAACACTATGCTAAAACGAGGAAGCTGATCATAAGGGTAGACTATGGAGAGACGAGGCCTAGAAT
>WAON01000039.1 GCA_015521265.1 Desulfurococcales archaeon | reverse complement strand
TAGATACTAAGAGGATAGACGTATTAAAAGACATAACCTTCGAAGCACAATTATTAATGCGTAGCAAGTTTGTCCGAAAAATTACTATTTCATACGAAGACTTCAAGAAAATACATGAGTTAGGCAAGGATAAGGAAATACTCCTAACAACAAATCTCGAGGGGAAGAGGTTCCTCATATACATAGATCACGGCAAAATTGTTTCAACAGCAGTATCAGATCCCAAGACTAGTAAGAGGGTCGTAGGTTTAAGGCCTCTCGCCACATTAATCCTAGCATCTAGGATTAAGCCTTTATCCTTCAAGCTATTTGAAGTACAGAAGGAATTCCGGGAAGACGTTACGCGAGAAACTCCTAGGAGGATCTATGCAGAGCTGAGAACTAAGCGTAGAGAAGTAGTTGTGAAGAAGCCTAGGGAGAAGGTGCGTAGTGAAGAGGGTAAACCAGTCATACTCGAATTTTCGAAGAAGCTTAAAGAATTCCTTGATAGGATTACTAGTGAATTACAGGAAGTAGCGCCTTTCTATGGTTGTAAAACAGTTGATGTTAAGATAGAGCTTAGTAGGGGTGTTTTAACGCTCAGGGTATTCGTGGCTAAGAAGGGGTTGTTTAGTAGGTGTAAAGTTGATAAGTTAGAGGATGTTCTCGCAGGCGATGTAGATCTTATACTGTCAATGCTTGACCTCGATATCCCTTATAGGATTGAGGTTAAAGAGGTTAAGAAGTAAATGCTATAACTCCGATATGATGATACATATTTAAACCATAATCTTCAATAATAATTATTTGAAAAAAATTTTAAATGTGGGGATTACATGCCGGAGATACTCCGCTTTATTATAACTTCTAAAACTAAACGGGTACCTCCTAGCTACCATGTTGATACCGTTATAGAGGTTAAAGATGAAAATGCTTCATTATTCATGATCAAATCCTATAATAAGCCTGGCGTATTAGCTAGTGTTTCATCAATTATTGCAGGTGCTGGTAAGAATATTGAAAAGATCGGGGTGCCGGAGAAACCGTCTGAAAACACAGCCTACTTCTACATACTGGTATCGGATTGTGATAAAGAATGCTCGGATAATATAAAGGAGAAAATAATGAGTTTAGATGATGTTTTAGAAGTAGAATACTATTTGCCTAACTACGGCTACGTTATACCCGAGTATAAGGAGATAAAATTCGTTGATGTCCCGGCATTACTGTTCACCGAAGAGATGATAGCGAAGTACGCTTATTACATCATGACTAGGGGAGGGAAGTCGGTGCCGGTTGCTGAAACAGGGTACTTGAGTCATACAGCAACGCTTGGAAGGGCTATTGGTGAGACATTATTCGACTATATTTCCAGGTATGTGCCGGAGGAAGGAAATATTGAGGAGCAGTATAGAGCCCTGATCAAGCTATTTAAAGCCTTCCTAGCAGCAACTGGTTTCGGTAGAGTCGATGTTCAAGAAGTGAGCATGGGGAGGAAATATATAGTAATTTTCAGGGACGGGGCAATTGAGTGCAGAGGACTGCGAAAATACCACTTCAACATGAAGACTGGATACATAACGGAGGCTTTAATCGAAGCCTTCTTTAGGAGGATGACTGGTAGGAGAGTACTAGTTTCAGAGAAAAAATGTATTAATAAAATGCATAGTTACTGCGAATTCGAAGTAGAGATTGCTGAAACATTATTTGGGCCATGAGGAGTTAAAAACTACTTTCCAAGCTCCCGCGTCCGCTCGAATAATTCCTTCGTAGCCTCACCCATCTCCTTAGTACCGGTAACAAGCTCCTCCGTCTCACCGACTTCCTCCCGTGTAGTTGTTATTGCCGGTATAGCCGCTTCCCGCCCGGCTTCTTCTAACTCCTCAACAGCCCTCTTATACACGGTTGCCGGATCGTAGTAGTAGTCGAATATTATCCTCGAAACATCCCATACATTAAATATATTCTTGAGGATCATCCAGTTTAACACGGTAGCTTTACGGTAGATCTCATCTATAATGTCCTCAAGATCCAATCCGCGCTTATCAGCTATATCCCTCAAGTGAATGCTATCCTCGAAACGCACCTTGAACTGATCAGTCTTTGGATCCCAGTGAGCAATCTCAATATACTTACCATAATCAGCAACCTCCTGCACAGTAGTAACACGGCGCTCAACACGAATAACACCCTTCTCAATACGCGTAATCACACGCTTCAAATGAATAAAGATATTCATCAACTTAATATACGGCGGACTAATATTCATCGGCGGACTAGTCAACCTCTTAATAGCATAATCAAGCGTTTCAGCGTGCAGGGTAGAGTTATGGGTTAACACTAGTCCTCCGGATACTGCGAATATGTGGGATCCGGGGACTTCTATATCATACAGTAGTGAATCTTTTTTTACGATTTCAGTCTTGGTAACTCTATGTAGTATTAAGCCGTTGAATTCCTTTACCTTTGTATAAGTCTTACCAGCATCGGTATTTAATCCTAGTATTTCTAGAAACTTCTTCCTATATTCTCCTCCCAATACCGTAATGACGTATATCTTGCTATCCTTCTTCTTAGTGTAGCCCCGCGAATTATCCGCTGGCTTAACACTTGCAATAATACCAAGTGATCTGAGTACGAGTACGATGCTTTCAGCAAGTTTTCTATTAACCGTGTGGGCCTGAATCCTAATATGACCGTTTCTATCTCTTAAAACTGTACCATCACCCGTCCAATAACCCTCTATAAGGCCTTCTCTAAATTCTACTGGTGAATACAGTACAAGATCTAGTGGAGGAGCCCTATTATAGTCGGTAACCATCCCGTTTAATAACTCATAAAATAGCAGCGCTAGGATTTTAGATTCCACGACTACACCGATATTGCTACGGCTATACCTCCTTACATGGACTGATGATTCATCAGCACCAATATTCTTCAACGAATCAATTACTTTATCAATAAGTTCTCTATTCCTTCCAACATAAAACACTATCCTTCTCGGAAGTCCATCTTTTTCATCATAGTTCACCGTTCCATCGGCTAGGAATAAACCGAGAAGGAATCCGAAGTCCCTATTAAGCCGTATACGTATGGGTATAGAAGAACGTGCTTTTGCATCATACTTTACACGGGCTGCATCACTAAGTTTGCCTAAGAGACCGAGATCTACTATCGTCTTCAATGGCACAGCTACATCTCTGTATTTCCAATCCTCGACAGCATAGGATGATCTATATCCGTTAATAACAGCTACCAGCTTTCTAGTTGGAACTTCTCTTATGACATCATTAACGTTTTCAATATATAATTTATCAATATATTTAC
>WAON01000038.1 GCA_015521265.1 Desulfurococcales archaeon | reverse complement strand
GACCTACCCATCCCTCCATCCATGATACCCATAGACCCCGCCCACCCCTATGGATTACGTACAACTACTACAATAAGGGGAGGATTCGCTGAGACCACGAGTAGCGTAAAAACATCGTCTCCCCCCGGAATAGATCCGAGGTGGCTGTATCTGATAACTGCATTCATAATATCTCTAGCCGCCGCCTATACAGCATATTACTTCTCCAAGCCTAGGTAGTATTCAAGGAGGGTTTACTGGTTGGAGCTTGAACTGTTAAAGTACTATGTTAAGCTCCGATCCCGTAAGAGCCCGATTGGTGTCAGGGAGGCTCAGAGACTGTTAGGCTTTAAAAGTCCGGGTAAGGCTCAGAGGGTTTTGAAGAGGCTTGTTCGTTACGGTCTTGCCTCGAGGCTGGATAATGGGAAGTATATATTGCTAGATAAGCCTGTTCCGGAGCTTATTGGTAGAGTGATTATTGGAGGGCATGTTATACCCAGATCACTATTTCTATCTGTCTACATGTCCGTCTTCGCATTATTAACTATTCTGTTCTTGGATACCGATTTATATACAAATACAGCATATCTCCTCATAGTACTCCCATCATGGATTAATACATTTGATGAATATAGGAAGCTTAAGAAATTATTATCGTAGCGCTCCCGAGAATCTATCTTCTAAGTCTATTCTTTCCGTAGTCAATGATAAAAGTGTGCCTTTAAAGTTATGTTATAATTAGTAATAAATAGTGTAGATGATAAATGTTGGCCCGGGACCTATTCTACCATGAGATCGTAGAGGCTATTGGGAAGCCTGGATGCCCTATTTGCAATATTCTCGAGAAGGAGGAGAGGAATACACTATGGGATATCCTGTATGAGAGGGTTAATGATCCGGGTGTCCGGAAAAAGTTTAGGAGGAGCTCTGGGCTCTGTAGGCGCCATGCTTGGCGGCTTTACGAGTTGTCTAGGAGGGATCCATTGATAGGCGAGCCGGGCCCCGCGATCATCTATAGGGATGTATTAGAGACCGTAGTCGAGCGTGGATTGTGGGAGAAGCCTATTGATGGTGAATGCTTTATATGTGAGAGGATTAGTGAGTCTAATGAAGCCTTTATAGAGGAGTTCGCCGGTAAGGCGGCTAGTACTGATCTATTGGAAGTATATGAGAATAATAAGTCCTCAATCCTATGCAGATACCATTACTCGATGATTTTGAAGAAGCTGGCCAGAATTGATAAGAAATCTGCAGATAGACTACGGGAAATACAGGGTTCTAAGATTAAGGATTTAATTAATGCCTTGAAAAACTTTATTGAAACATATGATTATCGTTCAAATAGGCGGCCTACAAGCTATGAGTCATTATCAACGTTTCTAGCTATAACTTATTTGAAGGGTTCTACAGTACTAGATGTTATTAACAAGTAACATGTTAAGAACTTGGTGTAACTGTTTTGTCTTCATTGGAGAGGAGGATTAAGGAGCTGTATGAGCGGAATCCTCTTAGTAGAAGGGTTGTAGAGGAGATCCATACTGTTGCCGGGAAGCTTAGGGAGAAGGGTTTTGATCACTTGAAGATCATGAATTTCTGCGGCACTCATGAATGGACTATTACGCATTATGGTCTCCGAAGCCTTATGCCGGATAATGTTGAATTGATCGCTGGTCCTGGGTGTCCGGTGTGTATTACGCCTGGGCACTATGTTGATCTGCTTGTTGAGCTCGGCATGGAGGGGTATGTTATACATACTTATGGAGACGCCTACAAACTACCCGGCTCAAAACCAGTGGGTATTAGGAGCCTCTACGATGCCCATGTTGAGGGCGGGGATGTTAGGATTGTTTACGGGTTTCTAGATGCTGTAAAAACCGCTGCTAGGGAGAGGGAGAGAAGGCATGTTTTCTTCGCCGTGGGCTTTGAGACAACTATGCCTAGCACGGCTGTACCGCTTAGTAAGGGTATTGTACCCGATAACCTATTGATCCTTTCAGCCTACCGTTATACCCCACCGATCATGAGGTATCTACTCGAGAAAGTACCGGGAGCCCATCTAGACGGTATACTTGCCCCGGGGCATGTATCAGCCGTGATCGGATCAGAGGCTTGGAGGTTTCTACCCGAAGAATACGGTATACCAACCGTTGTAGCAGGCTTCGAGCCCCTCGACGTACTACTGGCGATCTATTATATGTTGAAAATGCTATACAGGGGAAAGCCGGGATTGATTAATGAGTATACGAGGGTTGTAAAGCCTAAGGGTAACCCCGACGCGTTGAAGGCTATGAGGAGGGTTTACGAGGCCCGAGACGCTTACTGGCGGGGTATAGGCATCGTACCCCGCAGCGGGGGCTATCACCGAGACGAATACCTGGATCATGACTTATACCACTACCTGGGGATCGAGGACAAGCCGGTAAACGACAATCTGCCCGGCTGTAGGTGTGGTGAGGTTAGCCTAGGACTAGTTAAACCAACCGACTGCCCCCTATTCATGAAAACCTGCACGCCCAGCAGCCCCTATGGGCCCTGCATGGTTAGCGTTGAGGGGACATGCCGTATATGGGCTGAGAACCTGCCCTTAAAGCTATGAGTTAGGATAGAAAACAGTTGCTTCCATTATTTAGTCTTAAACCATGTAGGATACATCCACGTAGTATTTCGGCGGGTTCCCTATGAGCTCCCTAATATCCTTTTCGGCTTCATCTATTAATGCTTCTAGATCATCCATGCTCTCCAGCGTGATCTTCTTATAGTTTCTCCTCGAGAAATCGTATAGTGCAGCACTGATCTTCCCTGATTCAAGTTCTCGCTCGCCGATATATATGAGTATTGACGGGTGCAGGGTTGATCTGATCTTTCTAACGTATCCGGATAGATGAGGCCTATCGATCGATGATGCTACGGCTCTAACATCCATTTCCTGAAGCTTAGAAGCTACCTGTTCTGCATAATTAACTACTTCAGTATCCCTATCTCCACCGCTCTTAATCCCTATAACTACTGCTTGAACAGGTGATAACACGTAGGGGAGTCTCCCCTGGTATGCTTCAAGGTATACTCCTAGGAACCTCTCAATACTGCCGAGCAGGGCCCGGTGGATCATGTATATGTCTGATACTCCATGAGTCTTCTCGAGTAGCTTGTTCAGCTTGAATTTTCTGGGTAGGTTGAAGTCGAACTGGATCGTGCCGATCTGCCACTCCTTCTTCCCACCCGTCTCTGGATCCGGTAATAACGCTATAACGTCTAGCTTGGGCCCATAGAACGCCGCTTCACCCTCAGCGGCGAAGTACTCGATCCCGTATCTACGGTGTATTTCTTCAGCCATTTTTACCAGTTTCTCCTCTGCAACGCTCCATTCTTCCGGTGAGCCCATGTATTCCTCACCGATCTTGGACTTATCCGATAAACTGATCCTGAGCTTTACTGATTCAGCAGTTATAGACATGTGGAATAGTTTCTCGTATAGATCCTTTAAATCGTTGAATACTGATAGGAATAGATCAGCTATCTGCTCTTCCCTAGCGAAGAGGTGTGCGTCGTCCTGTGTAAATCCTCTAACCCTCATCAATCCCTTCAATGCACCGGATATCTCGTAGCGGTGAACCTTTCCCAGCTCGAATACCTTGAATGGTAGCTTGATCTTATGACTGTATTTTTCTAGGAGGTTCATAAAGATTAATACGTGGTAGGGGCAGTTCATCGGTTTTAAAGCATACTGGTCTCCCTCAATATCTAGTAGGAACATGTTTTCCCTGTAGAAGCTTAGATGACCGGTTAACTCGTAGAGGGTTGTCCTTGCTATTATCGGTGTTTCAACGACGTAGTAGCCCCTCCTTACATGGTACTTTGTCAGTATATAGTATAGTATACTCCTAACCAACCCTCCTCCAAGACTGAACAATGGGTTTCCGGGACCGGTATAGTAGCCGTATTCCCTGCCGATCATTGGAACCCTACTAGTTGGCTTGATCAATATATCCTTATCGTAAGCTATATCCATGTGATCCCTATACATAATCCTCCACCGATCAAGCAATTATATAAAAACACCTTCTTAAACAACTAAACCATAATTGTGATTAACTAATATATATGAACGGTATATTAGGTTAATCCAGTAAACAGTGATAAGAGAAGCTTAAGTGATAAATACACGCTAACCCTCCCATATCTATAATGACCCGTATGCAATCCATGGAAGTGTCTATTTTAAATCTGAGAATACTATCCAAAAATATTTATACAGTTTTTATCAAAATAGTAAACGGGTAGGTTTGTGTGCAATTAAGTATCAATGTAAAGCACAGTACGATAATGATCTTGATTACGATTATGCTGCTCCTCCCAATACTGATAGGTAGTTATCCGAGTAGTGCAGTCAATAATGAGTCTTCAAACGTTCCTATCCGAGTTGAGGGTTTCAAGTATACGTATAAAATCGATGAAGCACCAGGTATGAATTACTTTATATACTCCGGCGATGGTTTTAAGGGCTACATCCATGCTAGTGATATATGTGGTGGGCAGAGCTGCGAGTTTAAACCGGTAAACCTCGTATACAAGTATGAGGATTATCTTAAGATTAAGGAGTTAGAAGCCGGTATTATCGGCTTCTTAAGGAATAATTATGGATTGAAGATCCCTTATCGTGGCGATATTTACCTCGTGGATAATAGTAGGATAGTTATTATAATACCCGTTATCTCATTGACTAACCAGCTCGATATTGAAAGGGTTAGCCATGAACTCAAAGCTATTGTTGATAGGGATGATGTATCTATTGTCTTGAAAGCTCTTCCTCATAGTAGTTTTAGCCCGAAAACTATTCGGGAGGCATCTGAAAAGATTACTCCAATACTAGACCGGATATATAATACCAGCTCTAAGCAGGCTAGGGTTGATGAAAGACTAGTTAAAGAACTAGAGAATGCGCTACGAGGCTTAAATAATGGTAAACTACCCGGAATAGCTTTCTCGCTAAACTATGAGGCTATAGGATGCCTGGGAATAGCCCTTGACGGTATCGATGAAAAGCCTTCAATGCGGAGCGTAGCAGAATTCGTGAGGGTTTTAAGGGAGATCGCTGGTGATCGTATACCTATAATCATTGAAGCAGAACAGGGATCACCGGTACCACTGGGTAGTCAAGGCAATGCCCCCATTAATAAGGGTGAACTGGGCAGTCCATACATCTCCAGCATTTTATCGATAACACTTATAGCAGCTGTAATACCTGTGATCGTGATTTATTCAAAGAAGATATTGAATCATAATACCACCACGTAAAACCAGTAAAATACTATCTTTTTTTCCAACCACGGTTATATAATATTGTTATGCAGTTGAAGTCGTCCTTAGATTATTCGGATTGAA
>WAON01000037.1 GCA_015521265.1 Desulfurococcales archaeon | reverse complement strand
TTTATATAGTGAGTCCTCCGGCTACTTCTGGTCATATATAATTTATATTATCGTAGCGGTTATTATTGGAATTGTTATTGTAGCCGCTATTTTCTCAGTTATAGCATCGCTGGCTAGTAGTGGGGCTATCCAGCCTGGATCTATGACTCCGGGTGAAATAACTAGGTTAGTGTTTAAACGTATTAGTAATGTTTTCATTGCCTCGATTATTGTCTTAAACCTCGCTGCCCTCTACGTGTATTATCGTGCGTATAGGGTTGGCTTAGCGTATAGGAGTGTTCTCATGGTTGCTGGGAAGGCTGGTAGTGATTCGGGTATAGTGTTCGAGAAGATAGGGCTTCTCCCCAACGATGTTGATCGTTCATTGAAAAGCCTCGGTAAAACGCCTGAGATAATACTTGTCTCCGGAGTATTCGTAGTGGTTATAAGCATGATATTAGGGGTTTTAACTATTGAAACTATTATCAGGTATGGGTTAACGGGTCCACGCCCGGGCCTTCTTATAGCGGCTATTATATCCCTCCTGATCAGTATTTATTTAGCAGTACTATTCTACAGGCTCTTCCATTCGATAAGCCTCGGGTTAAAGGTTAAGGCTGCCGGGATACTATCGATACTATTCCCAATATATTATATTATTAATGGTTTAAACATGGTCTTGAAAGCTAATACTCTTCAGGCTGGTAATACTGGCCTCGATTATTTGAACCTGATAATATTGCTATTGATCATAGGATACCTTTACAGCTTTAAAAAATCACTGAGGGAATTCCCGGATGCTGCTAGTAATGCACTTGCAGAAGTTGAAGGCCGGACTACTACTGTGAGCGGGGAGATATTCTAGTTTATGCAGGCTTGATCCTTGGCTTGAAGGGTAGTAGGTCTACCATCGTTAACAGTCCTGCCGGGTAGTTGGGAGTGTTTTCCGCGATGTTTAACAATACTGCAACCGTGCCCATATCTCCCGGCGTCCCGGTGCTCTTCCATGTTACCGTGTAGTCTTTACCGGTGATCCTAATCTCCTCCCCCTCCACTGCCCCAAGATATGCTTCGAAGCCTATCGATACTATTTCTTTATCGTTAACGAAGCCTCTCCCCCACCCCCTTATACCGATCACTTTTCCGGCCGGGATCGTTTTCCCATTAAACTCTACTGGTTTCTCTGCAACAACAGGCTCCTGCCCCTCTTCAATCCTTGAAAGCTTAACCCTTGATGCTTCAGCGATTAATAGTACTGATTCAGCGTATCCAACGTGCCCCGTTAACTCGCCTTTCTTCAGCTTAGCCTTGAACTCCTCCGGTTCTAAACCGATCCCTATCTTTGCTTGGAAGCTTCTCCTACGCCTGGATGCGTCAACGATCCTCCTTGCCTCTATCCTTCTAACCTCATTGAAGGGTGTTGATAGTATTACTGGTAGTGTGTCTAGTAGGAATCCGGGATTAATCCCTGTCCCAATTACGGATACTCCTCTCCCACCAGCTTCTTGATCGAGCCATCGGGCTAGTATTGGGTAGCGGTAGTATGGGTATGCTAGTGTTTCGCATGTGGATACAACGTCGAGGCCTAAATCGATCAGTGTCATTAATTGATCATATACTTTATCCAGATAGCTGCTCGTAGCATGTATTACGACGTCAGCCTCGAGGAGAGACTCTGGATCCTTTGATACTTTAACCCCCAGCTTCTCCCCGAGACCTATTATTTCACCAATATCCCTCCCTAGGAGGTCTAGCCGGATATCAACTGCTCCAACTACTTCATGACCCCTCCTAACAGCTTCCCTAGCTACTAGCTGGTTTATTGCTCCGAACCCGTATAGTCCAATATACATTTCTAACCAGCCCAGATACGGGTTTTTACCGTGTTTCATTGTGATCGGGTGTTTTGGTATTTAACTGGATTGATTCTATCCGGGTTTTGAACGGGGATTAACGTATTATACTGTTATTAGCGTGTATTATTGATTGTCTCAGATACGAGTAGCATTGTGGTTGATGTGATATGGTTAGGTTTAACTTGATGGTTACGCATGAGCCGGGGCCGGAGAATTACAGGTTTGTGCTGAGCTTGTTGAGGGATCTTATTGGTGATTTCCAACTGGTTGATGCTGGTACTGCAGTGTTATTATTAAGGGTTGATGATCCATATCGTGTAGTTGAGGAGCTTAGTAGGGTTAGGGATAAGTTGAATCTTATCTACCGCGTTATACCTATAGATAAAG
>WAON01000036.1 GCA_015521265.1 Desulfurococcales archaeon | reverse complement strand
GTCTAATTATATACGAATAGCCTGTATCGATGCTCGAAGTGTTAGGCGTGGGGTATGAGGTTTGTATAGCCTAGATCCTTCACTGCATTCAAATATTCCTGCCAAAATATTATTGCATCCGGGTATCTCTCGGTCTCGTTTAGGGTTATAGCTTTCTCGATCACGTTTGCTAGTTTTGTATTAGTCTTTCTCCTAATAACTCTAACCTCCTCCCGGTCATCATCTTCGATGAGGGAGACTATCTGGGATATAAATGCTTCAATAGGCATTTTACGCCCACTATTATAACGTTTAAACAGTTCCTCGAGCCTCCTAGCCTTCTGTACTAGTTTGGGATTCTCTACTAGGAAGATCCTTAGTGGAACTGTTGCTCCGTAAATATATTTGAGTATCATGAGGTTTACAAGTATACGGTTCATGAGCTTCCTCCCAGTAGCCGCATAGAAAAGCGTTACTCCCAGACTGTAGACGTCATAGTTATAGCTAGTCCTACCCCTGATCAACGCGATGGGATCGGCGTATTCGGGAGTCGATTTCTTCAATTCTATTACTGAGTCAAACATGTGTGGTAGACCAACGAAATCTGCTAGTAGTGGAGAATACTCGTAGGGTTCTGATAAGTCTTCTACGAGAAGAATGTTTTGAGGCTTTATATCCATGTGTAGGTAGTGGTTTACATGTATTAATGCTAATGCACCAGTTAAGCGGAGGCCTAGAAAGGCTAATTCATGGGTTGATAATGTCTTCTTCCTAATCTTACCATCTAAATCACCCATTCCAGCATAGTCTTCAAGTACTAGTGGGGGTATGTTAACGTATTCTTCCTCGGTATAGTGATCTCTTAGTATGATTACTGCTTTAGGCTTTAGAATATACTTCCTGTAGTGAATCAGTTTATCAGCTAAGAGTTCATCGTAACCCTTGGTTAACAAGCTCTTCCTGATCGACTCTTTAGTAGACTCTGCTACTTCCAGACTATTAAGTATACCCCTCAAAACCTCCGTTAAGCCTTGAGACTTTGTACCTACTGCTAATGGTTTTCCATCAATAGTTTTTTCCCTAGGGATTTTTACAGCATATTCTCTGCCAAAACTATCCTTTCCATGGAGTACGTACATATATGCTCCTTTATCGGTTAATATGCGGTCGATGTATATATCATAGATAACCTTGTTCAACCATATATGAGGCGGCTTTGCCGAAACCTTCTCCCTAATACTCTCCTCGATATGCTTCTTCATAGAATCCGGCAGGTTATCATGTGTTACAGCGCCTGCATTCATTTTTATGAGGGGGTTTTTAGGGTAGAGTTCCTTGATCAGGTAGTTATATGCGAGCCCCCCGATCATCTGCGATCCTTTCTTAGGCTCATAAACAATAGCAATAACTGTTGTAGAATTTAGAAGCATCCTTATACTCCAATTAGTCCCAGCTTCTTTTAAAACAATATAAACAGCCCTATTCTTCTTAGATTCTTCAACACCTATTTTCTTCATATATTCAAAAGCTTCTCCAAGCCTAAACCTCTTATTAGTAACTAACAACTCCTGGTTGAGTAAAATATAAGATAAAGTAACAGGGTCTACGAATTCCCGGCTTGCATCATCTATTTTAGAGTATGCATTTAATTCTACCACCATGGTTCACCGGTGAAAATCCCCGATTTACTAACTATGCTCCGCGTACTAATGCCTTTTACTCGCTTTCCCTCTCCTCTTTAGACTTAGACACGGATAGTATTGTTAACCCAACAACTATTTCGGTGCCCTCCTCTAGTTTAACGGCTCCTTTACCCTTAATATCCTCGTTACCGACGATTGTCCCATTAGTACTGTCAAGGTCTTCAATATACCATTCACCATCCCTATAGAAGATCCTTGCATGCCTCCTTGAAACATATGGGTCCGGTATAACTATATCGTTCGTCGGATACCTTCCAATAATGTATTCTCCCGGCTCCAGCTCCCACTGCGTCTGAGGCATGAAGAAGTTACTCTTTACAACTTTTAGTATGAGTCTATCGCTTTTCTCCTCACTCAACGCGTTCACCTTTTTTCTCCTCTTCTTTTATTTCTTTGAGCTTCCCAGATATAATCTTTGAGATTACTGAAGCCATCTCCTTTGTTACATCCGATGAAACACCTTCTTCCTCAACTTTCTCGCGTATACTCATAGTTGTAGCGGCTAAACCCTCGCTTCCAAGCCTCATTGTAGCATTTATCATTTCTTCAAGCTCTTTTTCCAATTCTTCTTTTTTAAGCCCTTTCTCTAATTTACGGCTGAGTCTTTTAGCTGTTTTAACAAGTTGTACTTCTGCAATTACTTCTTCCCTTATACCCATCTCCCTTGCTTCACCTGGTGATAGCACTCTTACCTTATACTTCGTTGATGGGGTGAATTCCCGGTCACCGGTGACCGGGTTTATATAGGATACCTGGATCTCGGCAATCTCTCTTTCCCCCGGTGGTAAGGGTGGAGTATTTATTTCGCCGATAACATCTACTGTCTCCCTATAACTAATATCCCCGAGCTCTACCTCTACGCCGTTCGGTATATTATAGTATTCGCGGTTATAGATCGTTACTGAGAGTCCGGGGGGAGTTTTGATTACAACTGTAACGTTCTTAGCACTAATCTCCTTAGCTATCATCGTATATTCCTTCATTGCTTTACGCAGCTTCTCAGGCTCTGCTACATGTTCAAATACTCCGTTGAGTGCTGTAGCAATCCTGGATAATAGTTTCTCATTATATTCTCTCCCCACACCGATAACGAGTGCTGAAACACCCATATCTCTAAGCTTAAGCACTGGTTCCAGTATTTTATCGATCTTTTTCGGCCCCTTAGTCGGCTCGCCATCGGTTAGAAATATGAGTCTAACGCCGGCTACAACACCCCTACTGAAAAGAGCTTTAACTTCATCAACAAGCTTCTTAAACACCTCGTATATATTCGTACCACTACCTAGCTTCATTGAAACAATAGCCTTCTCGATCCTATTCCTCTCAACTACAGGTATGGGTTCAAGTATTTTATGGAATTTACCGTCAAAGCTGTAAACTCCGATCAGATCCTTATCCCTTAATAAATCAATTATTTCAAGAGCCGCTTGTTTAGCCCGGAAAATCTTCTCACCATCCATCGAATAACTAGTATCAACAACGATTAGGAATGCTACCGGTGGTGCAGCACTATAAGTTCCAGTTATAGATATGACGAAAGGCAGAGTCTCCTGCCTCTCAGCGATCAATACATCCCTAGCCGGCTTAAAATCGTAAACAACGAATTCAGACATATACCGATTACACCCATCACCATGTACTTAATACTTAAACAAAGCTACAATTCTAAGTATTCATAGTCTAACCTAATTAAAATAAGGGGTCTGCCTCTATATATA
>WAON01000035.1 GCA_015521265.1 Desulfurococcales archaeon | reverse complement strand
GTTAGAGAGATGTATTAGTTTTAGAGATAGCTTGATACTAGTAGCTTCGCCTGCTCCGGCGTGTACTTCCAGTCTGGCGGTAGTCTCCCGATCCGTTTATAGTATTTAACTAGTCTCCTAATCTTAGACTCCAGATCAATGAGTCCCTTCTTTGCATGAAAGTCTTTAGGGTGTTCTTCTAAGTGTCTTCTTAGGTTAACGGCTTTCTTCATTAAGTAGAGTAGGTCTTCCGGGACGGGTAGTTTTGCATTATATTTTTCCAGTATCTTCGTGAGTTTCTTGCCGGTAACTTGTTTAACTAGTGGAATACCGTATTGATCTCTAAGTATTATCCCGATCATTGACGGAGTATACCCTTTCTTAAACAATTCTACAACTAGTAACTCTATATCGCTAGGCCTCATATCTAGTTTCAGCCATCTCGGTGGCCCGGTTCTAGCCGGCCTCGTAGAGTGTGATTGTCCCTTGTCTCTCTTCTTATTCATAACCTACAACCTCAACCCTGTCTTTCTACTGCACTCTTTACTCTAGTATAGATGCTACTCTTAAAGGATTATAATTAAAGGTATTTTAAACTTATAGATTCCCTATCCGTGATTAAGCTTAGTGCATTCGGAAAGTTTCTGGAGGGCTCTCCTCATGGAGCGTGCTCGGTGCGAGTATTTGTTTTTCTCATGTATGTTCATTTCCGCAAATGTTTTCTCCGCATCTACGGGTTTGAATATGGGATCGAAGCCGAAGCCCATATTTCCATAGGGTTTTTCAGTAATCATACCATGCACTGTGCCTGTAGCGGTTATAATGCATGGCTTATATACTATAACCGTTATCGATTCAAATCTAGCATGCCTATTCCTTACTCCTTCTAGAAGTTTAAGCACACCCTCAACCCCTAACTTGCGATATACGTAGCTACTATAAGGGCCCGGGAACCCGTTTAGTGCTTCAATGAATAATCCAGCATCTTCGACTAGTATGGGTTTCTCGAGCTTCATATAAGCGTTTAACGCCGCGTACTCGGCGATTTTGACTAGTGAATCTGATTGTATCTCTAGTTTATAGCCTGGAAGCATTTCTACTTTAAACCCGAAATCACATGCTATCGGTTCTACCTCTTCCAGTTTGTGCTTGTTGCCTGTTAAGAAGAATATTTTATTCAACATATTTCTCAAACCTCTTCTTAACCCTCTCTGAGACGTATCTACCTCTTAACGCTATCTCATAAACTCTCTCTCTAACCTTCTCGTATAATAAGGGTGCTACTTCCCGGTATCCCTCCCAAAAACTATCCATAAATGATTCGCTCATCTCCGGTGCTAGGGCGTTAAGGCTTCTACGTAGTAAGTGTATATCGATTGCATACTCTTCTATGTCCGAACTGTAACCAGCTAAGCCGAAGTCTATAATGTATGGTTCAAGGGTGTTCGTAATGATGATATTACCCAGTGAGAGGTCTCCATGATATATCCTATTCATATGCATTACTGCAGACATTTCACCAATTCTCTTAGCGATCGCGGATAATTTCTTTTCGGTTATTGAATCTATTACCTCGCTGAGTTTATTGCCTGCAATGTACTTCATAATGATTAATGAATTTGCCGGATCAACTATTAAGGGTGGGGGAACACTAACATTTTTTAAGTATAGGTCTACGAGGATCCTACCCTCAGTCTTTGTTCTCTGAAACCTAAAGATCCGATCATATACTGGGTGACGGTATGGTTTTGAAACCCTGTACTTGGCTATGAATTTTTCTCCAAGTACTTCGATAATATAGATATGTGCTTCTGCACCCTTGTATAGAGGCTTCAGTCCGGTAGCCATGGTAGATCAACCTCATCAATCCTCCACCTCTGCCTTACAACGGCTCTTTCCGGATCGATCCTTAACCCATGAATGTATCCGAGATAACCCGTATAAGCGATCATAGCTCCATTATCACCAGAATATTCTGGCGGTGTCCCAGCATATATTGCGTTATGGAGCTCAGCCATCTTTGATAGTTTTTCCTTAAGGTAAGTATTTGCGGCAACGCCTCCTACAAGCAAAACCTGTTTTTTACGAGTTAATACAAGAGCTCGTTCAGCAACTTCGACAAGCATGTTGAAAGCAGTTTCCCTAAGGCTAAGACATATATCTCCCAGTTTATCCGGATCACCCTTATGTTTTTCGGCAAGTTTTAAAGCAGCCGTTAATAAACCGGAGAAACTTAAGTCTATCCCCTTAATACTATACGGTAATGGGATAAAGTTACTACCTTTCTCAGCACATAGATCAACAACATGTTTACCGTTAACTATGTAGGGAGGGGCTAAACCGGCTTCGCGGGCAAATGTATCCAGTAAATTACCCAGGGGTAGATCTAGGGTTTCGCCGAGAACCCTATATCTCTTCTTACGCTGTACAGCTATAAGCGTGTTACCACCGGAAACATAGATTATTAGGGGATCATTAAAACCGTAGAGGAATTTACCGATCTCTACATGGGCAACTGCATGATTAACCGGGATTAATGGTTTATTATAATAACTAGATAAAAACCTTGCTAGAGAGGCTCCAACACGGAGGCAAGGCCCTAATCCGGGCCCTAAGCTAACCGCGAACCCAGATACATCACCTATACTGATCCCGGCTTTTTCAAAGGCCTTCTTCAATATTCTCGGAGCAGTTTTTACATGATGCTGGGCAGCTTCTCTAGGATGGATACCGCCTTTTAGGGGTACATACTTATCGTTAATATTAGCAATGATCCTTACATCTTCGCCCCGTCCACTAACTATTCCTACACCGAAAGTATGGCTTGTAGATTCAAAACCTGCTATGAGAACTTCGCCTAACAAAATACAAACCCTTATCAATACAAATAGCTTAAAAGAGTTAAAAACCCATTACTCCCTAACATACTCGACATATCCGCATTTCCCGCAATGCCATCTGGGAACGGGGTATTTGTGGAAAGCCATGAAGCTACCGCATTTTGGGCATTTCTTGTTTTTAGGCTTGATTATTCCCTTTTCATAATCGAATTCATAGAGTTTATGTACGTGGGCCATATTATTCATCACCTTAAGCCATTCCCTGTTCTTTCATCATTTGTTCTAATTGATAAGACTGGGATGCATACTCGTTACGCTTAATGACGTGAGGTGGTTCAAATAGCTTTGCACGATCACTACTGTCATATATATGTATTTCTGCATTAGAAACACTCATACCATACTCCGTCTTAATCATCCGCACATATACCCTATTAGCATCAACGCCATAGATCCGGGCAATTTCATGCCTTATCAATCCACGGCTTGGCGTGGATTTACCTATATGCCCGATTCTGACAATTATCTCTTTTCTTTTAATCAATGGGTTATATTTCTCCTCAACGATCTCGCCGGTAAACTCGCCTATCTGAATCGTCTTACCCATTTTTTACACCTATAATCAATACTAACTAATCCTTAATCAATACTCATTATATGGTCTTAAATCTAGCTTCCTACATAGTAATACGATTACTAATCTTGATTATTAATAAATGGTTTAAATACCTAACCCGTAACTCTAATCT
>WAON01000034.1 GCA_015521265.1 Desulfurococcales archaeon | reverse complement strand
TCATTAAATCGTGCGTTGTGTTTTTACTTTATGAAGAGCGATGGTAGAGGTATATGATTCGTAAAATAGTTATATTGGATGGATATACTGATGAACCTGCTGGGCTGGGTGTACCGCCTTATATTAATGTTTATCCGAGACTGATTGCAGGTTCGGCTTGGAGTATTGATCCAGGCATGAAAATATACTACTGGACAATCGATAGGGCAAGGGAAAACATGGGGGAATTCATGAAAATTGCTGACAGCTCTGACCTCGTAGTATTCATTGCAGGAGCGGAGGTTCCGGGCAAGTATATTGGCGGTAAACCGATAACTCTCGAGGAACTATTAAGGATCACAACTTTATTGAAGGATAAGGATAAGATCTTGATCGGTCCAGCTGCTAGATACGGCTTCGGACATGGAGGCGGATCACTAGCAGTACAGAGGGCGAAGCTGAAGAATTACTTTACGGAAATAGTCTATGGAGACCCGGAGATCTACATTTATCATCTACTGAAGTATGGGTGGGAGAAGGCTGAGCCTTGGAGGCTACGGGAAGACTATGATTTAACGAATAAAGCCTTCATACATGGAGCAAAGATCATAGAGCAGCATCCAAACCATGGGTGGAACCTAGTAGTTGAGATCGAAACATATAGGGGATGCCCAAGATGGATCGGCGGAGGCTGTAGCTTCTGCATAGAACCTAGATACGGTAAGCCAATTATGAGGGAGCCCAGAGACATCGTAGCAGAAGTCGAGGCGTTATACAAGTTTGGAGCCCGACACATAAGGATTGGGAGACAACCCGACATACTAGCATACATGTCGAGGAAGATCGGGGAGGAGGAATACCCGGAGCCAAACCCGGAAGCACTAAGACAACTCTTCTACGGGATAAGGAACAATGCACCCGGGCTCCGAGTAGTACACATTGACAACGTTAACCCGGGAACAATAATATATAATAGGATGAAAGCGATCGAAGCATTGAAAATAATAATAAAATACCATACCCCAGGAGATGTTGCAGCACTAGGAATAGAAACCTTCGATCCAAAAGTAGTTAAAGCTAATAACCTGAAAGTATACCCGGATGAAGCAGTTGAAGCAGTAAGGATCATAAATAAGTATGGATCAATAAGGGGATGGAACGGCTTACCACACCTACTACCAGGAATCAACCTTCTATACGGCCTCCCCGGCGAGACAAAGGAGACTTACCGGTTAAACTATGAATACCTAAAAAGAATACTCGAGGAAGGATTAATGGTTAGAAGAATTAATATTAGGAAAGTCGCAGTACTAGAAAACACTCCCCTCTGGCTCAAAAAGAAGATCGTGGAGAACACACTGCGCCGACACAGTAAAATATATGAGAAATACCGATTACTAATAATGAAGAACATTGATCTGAGAATGATGGAGAGAATAACACCGCCAGGAACATTGCTAAGATACCTATACACCGAGAAAAAACTTAGAGGAGGATTCACAGCTGCTAGATTCCCCGGATCATACCCCATACTAGTAAAGCTAAAAGGAACACATCCAATAGGCAGAATAGTTGATGCCCACGCAGAGAGTATTGCCGCTAAAAGCGTAACCGGAATAATCGCTATTAGAGAGGCTTAACGAGTTGAAGATAGCTATTGTAAGCGAAGACGGATTACCCGATATTAGAGTTGAAAAACTATTTAACACCCTCTCAAAAATAACCAGTAAACTATACTTTATCGGAGAATACCACGGCTTAACAGGTATAAGCCTAGCCATTAAACCGGAAATCTATAATGTATCCTGGGGTAGACTAGTAAACCTCTACATACAGCCGCACCACTGGATCACGAGGCATAGAGTTGAGAAAATACTAGACAAAATCAAGCCAGACTTAGTTATTTCAATAAATCTCGTTGCAGCAGATATAGTTGATAATTTAAAAATACCGCAGATAATAGACTACCACGAAGTATATAGTGAAATGATGAAGTATGTTGAGCCCCCGAATACTATTAGGAGGATAATACACTGGCGCCGCAGCGAGATCTATCCAAAACTAGAAGAAAAACTCCTCACAAAACATCCCTTCATAACGATAACGTCGAAAGCTGGAAAGTATTTCGAGGAAAAATATGGTGCAAAACACTACATTACAATAAGAAACTATCCATCAATAAAAGAATACACTCCAAAAGAAAACATAACACTAAATTGTAGCATTAAGAGATTCTACTACATCGGCAGAGACATCCTAGTTTACGATGGAAGATTATACCGGGATATGAGGAATACTAGAAGAATACTCGAAAAGCTATATGGTGAAATGGATGATTTCGAGGTACTAGTAGCCGGGATCAAGGATCACAATAAACCCCCATTTAAAGGACTAGGCAGGCTTAAACACGTAGAACTATACAGCTACCAAGGTAGAGTTCACTACGGTTTAATCACATATGCTCCACAACCGATCCACAGGTTCTTCAGCCCGAACAAAGCATACATCTACGCCCATATAGGCGCTGTACCAATTATAACAGAGTCTCTTGGAGATGTTGTGAACGATCTCGGGGAACATGCGTTGATCGTACCAGGCAACAACTACACTGAGGAACTATATGGTAAGCTACGCGAAGCAGTAAGCATGGACTGCGGTGAAATAGAGCGTAGGCAGTTAGAACTAATTGATTACGCTCGCAGAAGACTAGTATGGGAGAGACAGGAAGACGAGATCATTAAATTTATTGAAAAGAACGCTTAAGAACACGGAGAATTCTCTCGCCAGCCCTCCCATCCCCTAAGAGATAAGGGTTTCTAACAGGCTTCCACCCAGTCTTCAAGAGCTTTATCACCTCATTAATATCTACATCAACAAGCTTTACCCATCCATACTTGACTAGTTCAACCCATTCAGTCCTATCGCGAAACACTATTACCCGTTTACCCAGTAGGTAGGCTTCCCGTTGAACACCACCACTATCCGTTAAAACCATGCTTGAACCCATGAGCAACCTGATGAAATCAAGGTATCCAAGGGGATCTATAACGCGTAGATCACCATATTTGCTTAGTAATTCCTCGAGTCCATGATTCTTAACTGCTTTACGAGTTCTAGGATGGATAGGGAATATTACTGGTTTAATCCTGCTAGCTTCTCCGAGTATTTTTATGATAGCTTTAAGCCTCGTTCTATCATCAGTGTTTTCAGCCCGGTGTATCGTTGCTACGAAGTATTCATTATCCCTAATTCCTAACTTCTCGGTAATCCTTGATTTCTCAGCGGCTATCCTACCCCACTTCTCCAGTACATCAACGTGGACATCCCCGGTTAGATATATTTCACCCGGTACATGCTCCCTTAAAAGATTCATTACACTAGTATCGGTTGGTGCAAACAAGTACTTTGAAACGTGATCAGTAACCCTCCTATTAATCTCCTCCTGCATACCCATATCAAAACTCCTAAGACCAGCCTCAACATGTGCAACGCTAAAACCAGCCTTAACAGCAGCTACCGATCCGGCTATCGTAGAATTAGTATCACCATAAACAACAACGATATCCGGCTTCTCCCGCAGGAGGGCTTCCTCAGTCTTCTTAACCATCTCTCCAACCTGGTATCCATGAGTACCAGAACCCACTCCTAGATAATAATCCGGCTCCCGAATACTGAGATCCCTGAAGAAAACCCTGCTAAGCTCATAATCATAATGTTGCCCAGTATGAATAACGACATGATCGAAGAACTCATCGAAAAGATCGGCAACCGCGGCAAGCTTAACAAAATTAGGCCTAGCACCAACAATAGATATAACCTTCACCACACACCACCGGAAAACCCCTATCCTAATAATTCATCATAAGAATCAATATTATAAAAGAACCACCATGTCTCAAAAGTAATAGGTAAGTCGATCTTTACCTAAGTATTAACCTGGTTTCCAGTCTGGTGAGCAAAAACGCTGTATTATCTTGTCTACAATCATGTATACATATAGTTTATAACCTAGTCAACAAAAATTATTAATGGTGACGTTTATGTCTTCAGTAGTTATTAGTGTAAGGATACCTAAATGGATCAAGGAATTATTGGAAGAGGAGGGCATTGATGTTTCCAAGGAGGTTAGACGGTATTTGGAGATTCTTGCATTAAAGGTTAAAGCTAAGAAATTCGTTGAGAAATGGGATAAAATACTGGGGGAGCAAGTCGTTCCAAGCCCCAGCGGGTTCTCGGAGAGGAGTGTGAGGGAAGATCGTGAGAGTCATTGAT
>WAON01000033.1 GCA_015521265.1 Desulfurococcales archaeon | reverse complement strand
GGATGATTTACTTTAAACCCCGTATAACAATAGATTACTTCAACGCGTAGAAACGGTGTTGGGAGGCTTGGAGTCTGGACGGGATAATGTGGATCTAGCCGAGAAGGTTAGGGAGCTCGAGGAGAGGATTAACTTGTTGGAGGAGAGGGTTAAGAGGGTTGAGGAGTTGATCGATGAGCTCTACGTCTTGATCCGCTCCTACCTCTAGCTTTCCTCTCGTATATTATAGCGAGTACCTCGAAGAATAATGCTAGCAACGCGAATAATAGGCTGAGCTTTAAGACTTCGTCAACTGGATCCAGCTTGCACCCCTCTCCACTACATAGGTTATACCGCTCCTCAACGTTATCCTAACCCTAGTAGGTATTACTCCATGAGTATCCAGCTCGTTCCATCCACGGCGGAGATCATGTATTATCGTAAACTCTGCTCCGGGTGCTTCAAAAGTTATCCTTGCCGCTTCCACGTTGAACGGAGACCATATACGTGCAGTATCCATTGTTACGCGGAAGTAGAAGGTCGGTATATCATAATCCGCTATTATCTTCGAAGTAAACCTCTCCCTAAACAGGTTTCTACGATTCCATACATTTATGAATAACTCCGCGCTATGTATGCCTGCTTTAGCCCATAAAACGTATACGGGTACCACGGTCTCCTTCTTCTCAACATTGTATAGTACGTGTGATGCACCATACAATTCCCGGTTCGGGGAATGTATTACCAGGTACACCTCGTCTAGCTCGACTATTGGTTCAAGCACTACCGGTATGTATGGACCCATAGGGCTTGGAACTATCCTTGGCTGAATCTTTACCTTGCGGAAAACCGTTTCAAGCTTCTCAACGATCACCGTTACCTCATCATATATCGGCAGGTATCCATGGATCTCGAACTGCAGTACTCCACGATAAGTCCCCGGCTTACTCCCCTTATCAGCTATGATCATTTTACTACCGCTCCTAACAACCATTATCTGGGGACCGATCTGTTTTAATACCCTGATAGTGGGAGTCGCTTCCCTGAACTCATATTCAGCCTTAGACCCACTCATAAGCTTGAAGACCGGAATACTCAGCCTTATAGGCTCACTGTAATCAGCATATACTATCTTGGATATTTTCCCGGGGGATACGTAGCTGATCAGCAGTGCTTTCTCCAAGCTGTTTAGGGAATTAATTGTTCCAGGGATCAAGTATTTTCCAAGACTCCTCAACTCACCGCCGTCTAGCTCATAGTAGTATAGCGTGTTGTCGGTCGCTATGAAGAGCCTGCCCTGATCTAGTATTGCAGCCGTAATGTTTTCATCGAAGGATAATTCCTTTACGATGTTACCGGTTTCTTTATCGATTATCCATGCAGTATTACCCGTGTATGCTATGATCTGCTGGTTTAGTGCGGACATGTTTCTAGGAGTGTATACTAGGTTTTCATAGGTTTTCCTCCACTTTATCTCTTTACGGGATAGATTATAGTTTATGATCTCGTAGGAGTTGTTCATTATGATTGATTCACCATCGACTGATACTATAGAGCCGGGTATTAGGTAGGATTCATGTATATCCGTCCTACTAACCTTATACTTCTTCTCCTTGCCGCGGTAGTCTATAATGTGGAACTCTATGTTCTTATCGGTGAATCTAGTATAAGTATACCATTCACCATTCCAACCAGTAGGTATTAATCTATCGTATTGCTTATAGACGTATTTACCCGGGCTCTTCTCATATATTAAGAGGTCGGGGCACTGCTCTCCACTACTAGTTTTAGCCCTAGCGATAGCGTATATTTTCTCACCGGCTAGTCCAATATCGATCCTGCTCAAAATACACTCTTTCTTCGAGAAAGCTCCAACCTTAAAGCCTAATAGTTCTAAGATAGACTGCTTCTCATCGAGTATTGTAAATGCATGCCCGCCCTCCCTTAGCTTCGCTGCTAATGCTATGTGTCTACCATTAGTTATGATCCCATATATTACACCCCTAATCGGGACGAGCCTCATCTCGTTTAAGAATATGAAGTCCGTTCCACCGATTCTTTTAACGGTGACGCTCTCAGTCCGGTGTGCTCCAACATATACGAAGGCTCTATCGAAAACTACTCCGGGGTAGAATAAATCTTCGCCGGATTTGTATGCGTATACCGGTATTGCATAGGATACCGGGTTTTCACTTATCTGTAACTCCTCTATAATCATTGGTAGGATATGTGTCTTCTCTAATCCCTGCTCCCTACTCGTCAACCCCTACTCCAACCCCTCAAAATACTATGCTGTAAACTGTTAAAATACAAACTTTTCAACACCTATAACACCAATATACATGTATTTATTTCTCTATTAGGAAGTAAATATTATGTATTGTCCCATAATTGACTAATTGATGAAAAGAATTAGATGCCTCTAATACTTGGTTTATTGGGGTGTACTGTTAGATTTGCCCATACGGCATATTTGGACCCGAGGCTTACCCGAGAATTGTAGGCTTGAAGGCATCGGTTTCCGCGATGAATGGATCGTGTTTAAACTGTACTGTAGGGATGAGATGAGGAGTCTCACGATCGATTTCCTAAGCGGTAAGACTAGTATTAGATCACTTGGTGAACCCGAGCTTCGGGGTATAGTTGAGCATAAGAGGGAGTTCCACACAATATTCTGCTATAAGGGTTTGAAGAAGCGTGTTTGGAACAAGATTATTCGTGGATTAAACGTTAAAATGGTTTGCCGTAAGGATATATGTGTTGTTGCAGTCGTTAACCCGAACTACAGCCTCGAAGTCCAAACTTATAGCGGTAACGGGGATCTTCTGGAAAAAATCGGGCTCGGGAGAATATATCACTTCGACCTAGTAGCATCGGACAACATCATAGCAGTTACGAGCGCTGGATTTACAGAGGAGGGTACTGCAACGATCCTATTCGATGGTTCTACGGGCACCGTTATAGACTATTATACGGGCTTCGGCGGTTATGCAGTCGCTTCCCCCGAAATGGTTTTTATCATGGGTAAACAAGAGGGTACCTTCATGACCAGGGGTTATAATAATGATGGGGAGGAGATGATTAATGATGAAGGAATACCGGTACTACCCCCATTCAACCCGGTCCCCCTTCCAGTGCAGGGTATGGAGGGCTTTGAGCCTAGGATCATTGCTTTAATGGATAGGCATGAGATCAAAGTATATAATACGATCGATTACAGCATAGACTACACCTTCATACGTCCACCATTCACCCGGGGCTTATTCGGCATCGACGAGTACAGTACAACCGTTCTATCATCAATTATGGGCAACTCCCTAATCATAAACTATGACTTGAAGGGTAGGGTTAAGTGGGCTAGCCATCTCGTAAGGGATCTGAAGTATGCGGTTGTATCAACTAATCTAGTAGCAATGTATGTTGAGAGGGAGGGTAGGGGTGAGACTAGGCTTTACTCTATTGATGAAGACATATTGAAACATGAGGAAACCTTTGGCCCTAACGCAATGCCTATTATGGCTAGGCGTAGCCATATAGTGTTAACTGATGGACGCGTAGTAGCCGCTTATGCGATGGAGTGATTTGATGGATTGGATCCAGCTGGTTCCCTGCTTGAAAGCCTTGTATTACTGCTCGTACTAGCTAAGCTCCTCGAGTTCCCCTTTAGGAAGGCTAACCTACACCCTATACCGGGGCACGTGTTAGCCGGTATTATTCTCGGCCCATATTTTCTAAGCCTAGTCTACCCGACACAGGAGCTCCGCGGTGTTGCGTATCTAGGATTACTCCTTTTAATGTTCTATACTGGTCTTACAACTGATTTCCGGGAGCTGCGTAGGCATGGTTTTGCAATTATAGTTATGGGTGGGCTGGGAGTCCTTGTAACCTTTACTTTAATCTATGGTGTCATGTATTTGTTGGGCTACCATGTACTCGAGTCCCTCTTCATCGCTGCTGCATTATCGAATACTGCTACCGAGACTGTTGCAGCTATTGTTTCTAAGAAGGGTGATCCGCGTACCCGGTCTTTACTTGTTGGTGCTAGTTTTACCGATGATGTTATGGCTGTCTATGTTATCGGTTTACTATCTGGGCTGACGGGGGGAGGTATTGATCTATACCGTTTATTATTGATCGGCCTTGAAACCGGCGTATTCCTCTTCCTAGCCTTCGCTATTAGTAGCTTATTGGTTAGCCGGTATACTAGGATTTATAGGTCTATGAGTACGGATTACTTCTGGTTTGCATCAATATCTATAATACTAGCATTAACACTATCCCTAATAGCTAGACTGGTTGGGTTGAGCGAGCTTATAGGAGCATACTTAGCGGGTATTATTATCAGCCGTGGGAGGGAGTTCCACGACCCATTCCTAAGAACTAGGATCGCTATAACGGAGTTCATCGGGGATTTCGCTGTTGTACTCGATGTTTTATTCATACCATTATTCTTCACATATATCGGTGTAGCTTATAAGCCGGGGGCTATCGATTCATTGCTCTACCTAGTACTCCTATCGCTAGCAATACTAGGCAAGTTTCTGGGGACTGCCCCGATAGCTTATAGGGAGACGGGGGATAAGTGGAGGAGTATCGCGGTAGGCTTAGCTATGAGCGGTAGGGGTTCACTGGAAACAGCATTGCTGAAGATAGGGCTTGATGCGGGGATAATAACTGAGACACTATTCACAACAGCTTTAACAGTAGCATTAACCACAACGATCATTGCACCACTACTCTACATTGCTACTTACAGGGTTGAATAATGAGGGGAGAGTGTTCAGCAAGGCCCGTTTATTCATCCCTTCACCCTCCCGGCCCCGTTCTTCATGGGAACCGGGGGGTTTATGGTCATCCCTTCTAAGCCTCATCCTCACAACAATTATTCTTATGATATTATTCTTAATATTTTATCCAGGCTTACCTCCGCTATTATAACGGGGTTTTCCACGCCTTTCTCATACAGTATTTTCGGGTGTACTTCCCCTACAAACCCTACTTCTTCACCATCAACCTCTACTATTGCCGTCCTCTGCGGCAGGAATCCCTTAACTTCCCCCCTATGATAGCTCGGCTTTAACCCTAGTCTTTCAAAGATTACTGTTAAGTAGGCGATTCCATCGGTTAGGGTTGTTTTCTGATGGCTTATTAGTAGTCCAAGCCTCCTCTCCGATACTGCTCCTGTCTCTGCTTCCCTACATGGTATTACTACGTCCCCGATCTCGAATATCTTCATTTCAGGCTTATTCTCATAGTTCTCCAAGTATACGCTTAAGAGGCCCGGCACTAGCCATCTTCTTAAAACAGTGTATTTCTCCATTTTAGGGTTTGAAACCTTGACTAGTTCAAGCTCTCCCTGCTCGAGTAATTCTAACTGCTCCTTCGGGTTGCTCATCATATAGTTTGCTACTTCGAGGAAGCCGTAGCCTACTAGTATTTTCCTCATTGTTCTCGATAGGAATTCTAGTGGGTGTATTCTGCCGGGATGGGTTGCTGGCGGTAGATTTGAAGCCTCCCTACCGATCAACTCATATCCCAGAGCCATGGCTGCGTCTTCAGCTATATCAGTATAGTTTAACACGTCTATCCGGTATGGTGGGGCTTCAGCCTTTACCTCTTTCTCATTTATCTTCTCCACTCTATAACCCATCCGGGCAAGCAGTTCTACCAGTTTATCAGTCCCAATCGATACTCCTAGCAGATCCTCCACATCACTAGTCCTAACTACTAGTTCAACCCCCCTATCCCTAGGAGCTCTCAAAACCGTCTTATCCGGGTAATGAGTGTCTACAAATGCTATCTTCCCAGAACTACTCCTCTCAGCAATGCTTGTAGCCATTATTGTTACCACATCCACAACAGTCTTTGGATCGGTACCCGTTGAGTCTATGAGTACATTCCTCGTTGATACTGTAACCTTCGTATCCTCACTATTAATTATCGGAGGCATTGATAGTATCCTCCCATCCCGATCCCTAAGAACCGGGTATCTATCCCATCCCTTCAACAAGTGCCGGTACATTCTCCCCTTCTCAGTCTCAACCAGTATTTCCTGCAGGCTCATCTCTTTAGCCTCTTCTAATGGCGTAAACCTCGTCTTGATCGGGTCTGCTAGTTCATAATAGATCGGCGGCTTTATAGTATCTAGATCGTATACGCCTATGCTTGCCTTCCTCCTCCTCCTACCATAAGTTGTTGCTAGTTTTTCCTGCAACTGCATGATCTGTTTAACCGCTTCATCATCTAACTCTAAATCCCTAACGATCGCGAATGCTACGTAGGGCCTTTTAGGAATACCACGACTATATGCTTTAACTCCCTCATCAACAAACTTGTAGCGGTGGACTTCTAGTCCGAGGAGACTCCTCAACGCTCTTCCGAGGCCTTCAGCACTGTAAAGGTCTGGGCGGTCGTGTGTTGCCTCATACTCGATCGTTCCATCATCCTCGATGTATTCTACCTCACACTTTACACGCGGTAAGTACTCGAGTATTTCCTCCCTAGATAACACTCTTCCAACAATCCTTTCCAGATCGTATTTTACAACCCTAATCACCGGCAAATAATCAACACCACATAACCAGTATTCATTGGTTAAAGGTTAACAATCATTACTCTTTAACACATACATGTTTAAGGG
>WAON01000032.1 GCA_015521265.1 Desulfurococcales archaeon | reverse complement strand
GCTAAGTGGTAGCCTCCTAGGCCTTTAACTGCAACGATCCATCCTTCATCTATTAGCTTAGCAGCCTCCCTGATCGGATCACTCGTCTCCACTAGTTCCCAGTCCCGAGTGTAGAGGGTTAGACGGGGCCCATCCACCGGGCAGCTGATCCCTTGCGCATGGTATCTGCGTATATTATTAATATCCCGGTACTCCTCGAGGCATTCCGGGCATAGCTTGTATTTAGCCATGCTAGTATTCTCCCGGTCGTAGGGGACCCTGATCATCATTGAGAATCTTGGCCCACACCATGCACAGCTGTTAAAAGCATACCTATACCTCCGATCATTAGGATCTAATATCTCCCTAAGACAGTGCTCGCAGATTGCGAAATCCGGCGGTATATTGCTCCTCTTAACCATGTTTTTACCGCTGGGCAGTATATTGAAGCCATTATATCCCCGGGGCTCGGCTTCCACGACACTATACTCCTCGATTACTGCAGGGGGAGGCTTCTCAATGAATATCCTCTCGATGAATTCCTCGATCCTCTCCTCCGAGCCCTCAACCCAAACCTCTACTTCTGAACCCCCAATATTCCTCACATAACCGTTTAATCCGAGCCTGTGGGCTAAGCGGTGTATGAAGGGCCTAAAACCCACTCCCTGTACTAGGCCTACGAGTATTATCCGCTTAGCCCCTGTCAAACCATGTTCACTCCATTGATTCTACCATGTGTTTTTCAGGCTATTGATACTGTGTTGTAGGGTTATTAATAGAAGCCCTATAGCTTGGCTGCTGGATGTATAACGTTGTTATATTATTAAAACTTATCAATAACCAGACCCTAAAATATAATCATGTAGCCTATACGGCAAAACCGCTCGGTGGTAGAGTATGTATAGGGTTCTTAGACTACTTGTTGTATTAATACTGTTAGCCATACTATTACCCGGGCTAGCCTCGAGCATCGCCGCTGAAACAGGCTCCGTTAAGGCGATGTATAATAGGGGGGATAGACTAAAGGGCTTATCGAGTATCCAGTGCCTCGTCCTCCATGATGGTGATAAATACTCCACGAGTACGACTGGCCAGCCGGTGGGCGGGCTTTATACTACTCTAAGAGTACCGGGGCCTAGCCTTGCTGGAGAGTATAATGCATACATTGAATACAATAGCGGCTCTATAACCCTGAAGCTAGAGATTTCATCCCAATCCTACGTTACAAGATTCCATGGGGGAACAAGTTTCGGCAGAGGCTGGTACGTTACAGTATACCTTAACGACTCGATCCTATACTGGGATGGATTCCTAGAATCAGAATCAAACCCGTTAAACATTACAATGGAGCTGTGGAATGGTGGGGGACGTATCGGCTTCTATAATACTAGCGGGTTCATCATATGGATTGCTAGCCTTGAATTCCCTGCTGGAATAATTGATCTGAACAATACCATGGTATCGGTTTCCTCGAGTAATGCTGTATTCAACGATTACCCAGTAACGCTATGCCTCTACTCATCAAGGAATGATCTACCATTGATCAAGCCCTACGTGCTGTTCCGGCTTAAAACACCTCTCAACCCCGTTGTTAACCAGACTATAGTCTTCGACGCTGCTGGAACCCTTATCATCGGCGACTACCCAATGTATTACTTATGGGATTTCAACGGAGACGGTGTTATTGATGCTAATACGACACTACCAATAGCAAACTACACCTACACCCAGCCGGGGACCTATACTTTGAAACTGACAATAGTCTTCATGAATAGTGGAGAGTTATCCTTCATTAGAAACATACACGTAAACCCCTACGCAACGGTAACCGTGTTCAATCCCGTAACTAATCAAACCGAGACACTGCGGCTCCCGGGGAATGAATCTCTGCTAAGCAGTGTGTTCAGCCTTGCCGGGGAGGGTATGGGTAGGATCGTTATCGTCGACTTAGGTGGTGCAGTGATTGAGATTAATGATACGTACACGCTGGAGAGAGGAGTTGTAATGATTAGTGGGGGAGTATTCTTCTACGGTGGGAGTAGTGAATTCCTAGATATTGGATCACTCGCAGCCCTATTCATGAGCTCAGACCTATACATAGCCGGGAGCCCCGGCTACGTCTTTAAGCTCAAGGGATACGCGAGTTTAACCCTGAACTCTACGATCGTATTCAAGGGGGCGGGGAAGATCGATTTATTCGATACTAGCGGTGAACCAAATATTTTCCTGTTAAGGCTGGATATGTTTGCAGGTGATAATACTACAATAATAGTATCAAGCAGTAAAACCATAGGAGCCGCTGAGCTCAGCCTACACCCGCTTGGAAGCATTGATCCCGGATTAGTAGTTTCAAACTTATTATTCAATAATACGGTGAAGCTAAACCTATCCAGCGGCGGGGGCAGGATTATACTGCGCAACATATCCTACACGGTAACAGTAAACAATCCACCGGGATCAACGGGTACAAGCCCCCCTTCACCGCCTATTATCAGGTTCGACGCCAATGCATCCACAGTAATACTAGATGCTCTCCCACTATGGATGAATAATGAGGGTAATCCGGGGCTGGCATATGTTGTGAAAACAAGTCTAGTCGGAGAACTAAATATAACAATGAATAAGATAGCACAGCCAAACAATCCAGCAGTAACAATACAGAAAAACGGCGGGGGGAGTAGTGAAACAATAAACACTACCGATAAAATAATCCTAGTACTAAAAGCACCATCACAGACAAATTACACGGTGAAAATAACCTATAAACCAGCATGGCTGGGAGAAACACCGACACCTACCCCTACAACTACTACAACACCGGGAACAACAACACCTACAACTACTACACCGTCACCGACAACCACAGCACCCCAAACAACTACAACAACTCCTAGCTCAACAGGTACAACTACAACTGAAACATCCGGAAAGACAACAACTCCTACTACACAAACCGGTAAAGCCCCCCAGCCCGGGAGTAATCAGTACATGCAGAGCCTCCTATACATTGTGATCGGGGTAATCATGATAGCAATAATCATATTATTATTAGTAAGAAAGCATTAGGAAATCCGGGGAAGCAATAGAGCGTTTTTACCTTCCCCGCTTCCTCGATCCTAGTAATAGGACGAATAATGCTGCCGCTAATAGTGTTAGAGGCGTTATAAGTGGTTCCGGCAGGGGTGATAAGCCGGATTCAACCTCTATGATTACTGGCGAGGAGTGTTTTACTTGTACTACTAGTTTTACTCCGCTGCTTGTTTTCTCGTAGTAGTATCCCTCATTGTCTCCTAGGTTTTTCCGGTACGGTAGTTTCGATCCGTTCTTGTATACTGCTTTTACATCTTTGAAGGGTAGGTACAGCGTGTATCGGGCTGTTGTATTTGATGGTGCGTCTAGTATTATCGTAGCTTTAGTACTGGTGATTAATGCATTGGTTACTAGTGCATACCCGTATTCGGGCTTTATTATTCCCCGGTTATAAAGGGTCGGGGTTGGATGTATTATATCCTCCTTATCTGCTAGGGAGACTGCGTAGGAGTCCTCATCCCACCCATGCATTGTTGCAATGCCGATTTTATAGTTTCTGGATAGGTTCCTGGTTATGGGTATGGAGTACTCGAAGAACCCGTTGCTACCGTTCCACCTTATACTATAAGTGATTCCTCCAACCTGTTTCCAGGACCAGTCGGTTCCTGATCCATTGTATCGGTATATTGCGGTGTAGTTGTCTGCATCGGTCTCTATCAGTATTTCTGCACCGATCAAACCGAAGGCTTTGTAGCCTGTCTCCGTAGAGTTATCCGTATCTATGTATACATGTATTAACCCGCCGCTACTAGGTCTTCCAGTATACCATGTCGTATTAATGTATACGTATAGGCTTGAAGGTGTTAGGGCTGTGTAGACGATGTTAATAACACTATACGTCCCAGACTGGAGGTAGAGTAGGAGTGGTACCG
>WAON01000031.1 GCA_015521265.1 Desulfurococcales archaeon | reverse complement strand
CTCGAGACTTAAACCATAATCCTCAGCTATTTCTTCGGGCTTCATACCCGAGGCAAGAAGCTCAAGTATCATATCAACGGTTATCCTTGTACCACGGATAACCGGTTTACCGGCCATCACTTGTGGATCGCTAACAATTCTCTTCAGCAACTTCTCCATAGCAACCTCTCCTGCTAGGATCAGTGTACGTACGGAGGCATAATTAATTCTAACATACATCTATGCCTAGCTAGGTTAAGATATACTAATACCAACTTGATAGTGTGAACTGCTCTAAACAACATTAATAAAAGTAAAAATATCATAGCCGAGCATCCAGGCTTATCAATTCCATTATTCTATACACAGTCTTGTTCTAAGTTCTACAAAAGAATAAATACTGATAGCCTACTCCTAGACAAAGAACTATGCATATAAAAAGTCTTGTAGCCATATTTAAGTAATCATATTAAGCCTGGTAAGTCTTGTTAACTAATTATTTATACAAAAGCAAATTAACATAAACGAAGGACTTCCTCGAGATATAGCTCCTCTACAAGACCTGATACCCCGTCTTGCTCCGTGGCAGCTTTCTGAGGAATTTTATTACCTTATTTATAGTCCTCCTATTTGAATATCCTCTCTCCAAATGCAAGCCTTAAGACTTAAGAATGCATTTTGCTCATTGTCCCTCCGATGAAACCTTAACTGGGTCCAGGCTATGGTTCGAGCCCAGAGTTCCCTCAGCTAGGTTGTAGCAATGATGACTTGGCTCTTACCAGTATTGGCGTTTATAAGGTATCTCTAAAATAGCTCCGCGGCTGATTCGCATCAAGTCTTCCTACCAAAGGAATATACAACTTATGTACCTCTTGGCTTTATTATTAGCTTTTTCTCCCACTCCCGGAACGTTATTTCAAAGGCTTCAAAGAAGCCTTGGCGACCCAGTATTGCTATATCGGAGGCAATGTGCTCTGTAAACGCTATTGGTATTGTGATTCTTCCTAGTCCTTCTATTGATACCCTTACTCGCTTCTTAACGTATGCTTTAATATAGCCTCCTACTCCTGCAAGGTATACCTGTTCCGCGTCCTCCAAGTCCATCCCGGCATCATCGGCGATGCTTGCATGGAAGAGGCTTATAGTAGCACCACTATCCACTAGTGCATGAATAATGGTTCTTTCCCTGCCTTCAATTATTATCGGTATAATGGGATAGTATCTTTTATGATAAAGGACGTATGGGAATACCTTCTCCCCAGGATTGGCGTGAATCGTTTTCATTAACCAGGCCCCTGCAAAATACATCCTATTATGCTTAGACTATGTTAAACCACCAGCAGGTCATGACCCGGGACCTTAATAACTCCGTATTCATCTCTCTTAAAGCCCTTCCGGGCCATTATCTCACGTAGTTCCTTTAGAGTCTTAGCCCAGGCAACAACACGACCATCCACTACAGCAGCCCAGTAACCAGGTGGAACCTTATCCAGCTCACCAGGCTTAATCGGCTGCACAGCCTTCTTCAAGGCCGTAGCCAAGGCACAACACCTCTAGGCCCGAAAATGGTACCAGAAACCACTAATCTCCAGGATAAATTGTACTATACTTCCACTAAACCCTAGCGCTGAACGATTTAAGCCACTACCCTAAACTGTAAAAAAGAAAGCTTGAAGACTCTCAGGGAGCCTCTAGGGAATGAGTTAATCCTTAATCATCCCAGAATTTCACGATCAAGATGAATTGCCCCACATATTAAGTAATTAGGCATAAAGTGTATACCCATTTGCCAAGTATACACCAGCTCCCGAGGCATTTCCTCATAGGAGCCTGCTTTTCCCTCAGAGTCGTAAGGATCCCAGGCTTGATCCTGGTAAGCCTGCCACCAAATGTCACATTTGTGCATGTTCTCTAGGCTCGCAGAATCAATGTACGTGTTTTACTACATCCCTTCAACATACCCGAATATTAGTAATATTGGTCATACCGTCCTCGTCATGCCTCTTATCAAAACTTGCTATGGTCACTAAGAGCCCGCCTGATGGAACCTTTACTACTGCATACTAGTTTTTCTTGTACCCCTTGCTCTCCACGATCATTAATAGCTCTTGGAGACTTTTAGCCCAAGCAACCACCTTGCCATCAATAATAGCGGACCAGTAACCGGGTGGAACCCGGTCCAGTTCACCAGGCTTAACCAGCTTTATACTTCTACTAGTTGGGGCCGACAAGGCTCTAGTACCTAGGTACTTAGCTGTAAACTCCATAGCTAATATCCTCTTAGACGCTAGACATATAGATAGATTGCATGGCTGCCCTTAGAGGCAATGGTTTGACGTCCTTCCACGTGGAACACTAAATAGCAAAGATAATGAGTTGCGATTTGGTTGCAAAGAACTTGCTAAGAAACCCCCGGTTATTTATGGCTCAGCGACCTCCTTTAGTCTCTTAATACATTTCATTAATATTTTGAAGAGTTCATTTGAGGAATCTATGCCGCTTCTTATAGCTTCGCATAGTTCTTTTAGACAACGAAGAGGAACGCTATAATCCGGGAATCCTTCAAAGTATCCTATCCATTTAGGTTCGTTGCAGAACCTTTTTGCCTCATCTATTCTGGCTCTAATATGCGCCTCCTCAATATCATAGCC
>WAON01000030.1 GCA_015521265.1 Desulfurococcales archaeon | reverse complement strand
GAATATAATCCGGGTGATGATATTAGGAGGATAGTATGGAAAGACTATGCTAAAACGAGGAAGATGATCATAAGGGTAGACTATGGAGAGACGAGGCCTAGAATACTGCTACTGATAGACATTAGGAGGAAGGACTGGGAGATAGGAGAGCCGCCGAACACGTTAGCACAGATACAGTTGAGGCAGGCCCGGGCGGTTCTCGAGTACTTGTTAAAAACTGGTGGTAGATTTGATGTTGCGATGTGCACTGGGGATGTACCCAAGATTAAGCTCGACGTGTCGGGAGACCCTGTCGAGATACTATACGATTTCCTATCAGTAACACCGGCAGGCACAGGCTGTAACTCCCCGCTAACTATTTACGGTAAAGTAGTAGACTATACTGGTAGGAGCCCTGATATATATGATGCTGTAATACTTGTTACAAACCCCTTGACAATAAAGAGGGAGGGCGTAGAATCGATCAACAACCTCATAAATAGTTATCCCGGCAAACTAGTACTACTAATACCCAATTACAACTACCTAGCATACTTCGAACTCGAGGCTGAGCTTAGAAAGATCCTATGGGAGACTGCAAGGCTTTTAGAGAAGGGTGGCTTGGGTATTATCGTACCAGAGGAATCGATGATGTATATGGGTGTCCTTAAGTGATTACACTTCTTGAAGCCTTAACACTATTAATCGTGGCTTCATCGATCGTTACAGACTACGCTACCGGTAGAGAATACGCTCCAACAATAATACTTCTAGGCTCGATTGTATCAATAATCTATCACGATTATACACTACTATTAATCCTTTCAATAACACTTCCAATCTATAGGATGCTTTTCCTCTCAATTAATAAAACATATGTAAAGTCCGGCGGTTTGCACTATCTCGGATTATATGCTGTTGTTATAGCATTATTATTCTCGATAGGCTTTATCCTAGGCGAATACTATGAGATAAATAGTCTCCCCGGCCTGGACCCCTGGACTTCAGGCTTTATCGTTATAACAACATTCTATATTGGCTTATCATCCACGTTTACATCGAGGATTAAAGACGTGGTGTTCCTTGAAAAAATCATATATCCTAGGATAAATAGTATCCTAGGATTCCTCCTATTATTATACTACGCATTAATAGTCTACGCAGTATTTCAAAGCGTACAAGTATATGGTGTGAAAAGCCTATTACTACTGCTTTTATTACCTGTACAGTATTGGCTTTGGAAGAAGGTATCTTCTGGAATACGCTACCTAGTACTACTATTATACCCCTCTACCCTACTATTAATCCTTATAGCTTACTGGTGGTAGGAATGGAGGATTCTTCGAATATTAAGCGGGAGTGTACGGGTAGAATTTTCGTAATAGTAACATTATTACTGGTTTCAGCAATAATATTCCTAGGCTTATCCCTCTACATGCTATATATTAATAAAACCATACAGTCACTTCTTTCCCTCATAGTAGGCATTGTTCTTTTGAGCAGCGGTTTGGCTGTTTTAAGGGATTCCGCTGTTGTTTCATAGGTTGAACATTTTTGTCCAACTTTTTATTTAACAAATATTTTTATACTTTTAAAACAGAACGATAAAATGTTAATGTATTAAATCGGTGCGTAACGTGGAATATTATAGTAGGCTTGAAGGACACCATGTAATGGGTAACCCTTCAATATATCAATGCTACGGGTTCTCGGTTATCGGGATTATAAAGTATCACTACTTAACACCTATTACGGGGTCTCTAACATGATGATCCATAAGGATAGCTGGAAAATCCTCTTAGTAATCATTGCTTTATTAATGATTAGTAGTGCAGTTTCAAATTATACTGCTGGGATAAATGGTAACTACAGGTATTTTACCGTAAAAATAGTTGGTAATGGTATAGTAGTTGTAAAACCATTATTAAAAGCCGATCAGATTGGGAATGTATACTTATTAGAAGGGGGGCCCAGCGAAATCCCCTCTATGAATAGTGTAGCAATGGAGTACCTTAAGATAATTAAGGATCTAGGTTTAGGTAAGCCTAAAGACTACGTCGTTGGGGAGAGGCTGGAGTCTTCCGGGATCGTTCTACGACTTGGAGAAGTTGGCTTAAAGACATACGGCATAGTCTACTATGAGAAGGGTGTTTCACTACTTGTCTACAATGATAGTACTATGCCTAAAGACGCTGATAAACTACGTAACATACTAGGTATTAGGAATAAAGATGATTTGATTGTAGTAAGATATAGTCTATTAACAAGTAATTACCCAAAACACTCGATCGAAGATAGGATTAGAGAAAATACTCCACGCCTCGAAAAGCTGGGATTATATCAGGTTTCCTACATATACGACGTTCCTGCACTATACTTTAATAAAGAATATTTAACAGAGAACAATTTATCGAATGCTGATATCATTAATACTGTAAAAGAATTGATCACAAATGAACAACCATTAATAGTAGTAATAACTTCGCCGGATAACGATGAAGGACTCGAGGATAACCTGTATCGAACACGCAATAGCGTCAGGACGACTAATAATAATACATACCTTCAAAGCAGTAATGAAACCACATCAACAACCGGACAATACACCGATGCAATCAAAACTTCTACAATAAAAGACTCAACAAATAAAGCCAAAAATACAAACGACAAACCTAGAAATAATCCCAGCAGTATCCAGTACTTATCAATTCCGATATTAACACTAATCGGAATACTAGCTATTCTATACAAAATAAGGCATTAATCTAAAAATAAGTTTTTAAACCCCGCAAAGGGGATTTTAAGCAAAGTTTATTCTTTATTATTCTAATTGTTTATTTCAGCTTATTGATCGCTTTATTACGGGTGGAAAATAATGGATCGGGGTAATATTATAAGTTTTGATATGGCTTGTACATTGTTCTGGGAGCATGGGTGTGATCCTAGGTTTCCATATAGGCCGGTAAGGTGGATTTATGATAAGCTACTCGGTTATTTAGCAGGGAAGGGCTATGATGTTCCGGGGAGTGTTGATGCTTGGAGGATTTATCGAGAGTTGTGGCGTAGTATTCAGGATAGGGGTCCTTGGAGGGAGTTGTGGCACAGATATGTATTATTAAAACTACTCTACAAGCTCGGCCTCCGGATTGATTATAAACTATTAGATGAGATCTATAGGTTATATATTGAGGAAAGAGCTCGTTTATTCATAATGCCTCCGAGGTATAGGGGGCTACTGGAATATCTCCGTGGGCTAGGCTACACCTTAATATTATCAACGGGTACGGGAGCCCATGATCTACCCTT
>WAON01000029.1 GCA_015521265.1 Desulfurococcales archaeon | reverse complement strand
ATACAGGATGCACTAGTTAAAGCTGTTAAAAAGGAAGTATCGGAAGAGTTGAAGAGTAAAGGATTTACGCCGGACGACGTCCACGTGGTTATATTAAAGATAGATACTTATCCATCAGCTACTAGGGAGTCAGTTAAAACACTAGTACAGGTTAAGACGAGGGATGAAGTACCAGTACATATAAACGCTATCAGCCTAAACGAATTCGCCCTAAGATACGGCCTTGTACCCGAAGCATTATTCATCGTATACCTTAACCGTGTAAAGTATCGTGGACTTGGAGAAAACGATATCAATAAGGCGAGAAGGATTGTAACCGATGTACTCGAGGACTTAATGGGTAAGAGAATCGAGGAATTACCGGAGACAAGCTAGTATCCACGAAGCATAAACTTAGCCGTCTCCCTAATAATGAAAGTTTTAGAAGCTAACGATACTATGCGGGAAGAATCAAGGCTATCCCCGGGACAGTTGTCGAGGCTCAAGCGATCACCGGGACAGATCCTAATAATGCCTGAATCCAACAGTTCTCTAACAACACCCTCAACCACCTCAGAATACGGCCCTAGGTATCCAAGACTCCAATCAATACCGCCATCACCATCTAGGGCTAAGTAGATAAGACCATGTAAAATCCTCCTAGGAGGCTTGTAAACCCTTATAATATTAAGGATTAAACCACGTAGATCAACCATAAAAACAGCACCAGCCCCCCAATCCCTCTTTAAGCCTATTCCATCAATCAACATGGCTGGGTTTTTAAGCTGGATTAGGATGTATATGCTAGAGTAATACGTGTATTTGAGAATGATTTCTAGAGGCCGGAACCGGCCTCTCTTGAAAACTATTTATTTCCTGCGACGGATTAGGTACAGTTCTGCAACCACGATCATTGCTAGTATTATTATGATTAATGTTACGATATGATCAGGTATGTACCCATATAAACCGCTTCCGCCCACGGTTACTGTCGAGTTGCTCGTTACTGTATGGGTGTTTGTTATTCTTTCAGTACTTGTAACTGTTTCTGTAGTAGTGTGGTTTACAGTTACTGTCTCAGTTACTGTTTCAACGGGTTCTGGTTCTGGCTTTTTTAACTGGTATATTTTCCAAGTCTTCACTTTATAACCTGATACTATGCTGAGAGTACCGCTTTCTTCATCATATGCTGACTGTACCACTGGTACTCCAGGATCTATACTCCAAGTTATAGATGTATTTGTTGAGGGGTCTAGTAGTTGTACTTCATCATTGTATGTTATCAGTATTCTCTCATTAGTGAGCCATTGATAGTTTACTGGTTGTTTAATTGTTGTATAGTAGTGGGTGTAACTGCCTGAATCTCTATCCATTAAGCCTATATGCACTCTATTATTGGCTCGATCACATGTTTCAACGAGTATAGTATTAGTTGATGGATTCATTAATGGGTTAATAGTTCCCCTGTATTGCTCCGGTATATTATCAATTATCTTGTAGAGTTTTGTAACAGTCATATCAAGAGTGTCAAGCCTGTACAGTGTATTACCGCCTTGTGCGAAGTAAATGTATCGATCATCTAATCCTACTAGTACTGAATAAGCGTTTATAGGCAGATCTAATTGGCTAACAACATTACCGGTCTCTTTATCAATGAATGCAGCCCTAAACTTACCATAATTATTCTGATACTGGACGATGTAGTAATAACTTGTCTCAGCGGCGTAGTGTAGTGATCTAAGTACACCGCCCATCTCGATCAAAGAATTCTGCAGCACCCTGCCTGCTTCAATATCGTATACGAATAATTGGAGGTGTGCATAGGTATCGGTAACAGTGAACAGCTTACTACCCTGCAGGTAAGCGTATTTAACGTATACATTCGTAAAACTCCTCCAATCCTTGAACGTTCGGTTTACGCCGTCATAGACAGCATATCCAGTAATGCCGGGATAACCGGTCCCAATAAGATACTGGTAACCATTCCTAGCATAAACCCAGTAATCCCTACCCCAATTCTTCATCAACCATTGATGGGGGCCGAGACTATTAGTATCCATGAAGTATGTTGATGAAGGATATTGAAATGCAGCTATGCCCCCGGGTGGTGGGATTGGGATATTTGGCGTTTGAGCAGTCCTAAGCCATTTAATCGAGTATGATCCACCGGCATTAAACTCGTATACTCCCGTCCATCCACTATAATAGGATATGAAAACCCTATTCGTAACCGGGTCTGCCTGCATATCCGCGATATTGCTATTCATTGTTATGTTCTTGTAGTTTCTAAGGGAACCTCCATCGAAGAGTAATAATTTGCCCAGCTTCCTTACGTAGACGTATACAATGTTGTTATCCGGCGTTATATCGATGAACCTATGTATGTCTAGCCATGTTCTAGGATAAACCCCTGATCTCGTCAGGCCTGTTTCGATGTTGTGGAGTAATAGGTAGTAGTTGCCCCTATACTGTACGAGTTGTATAAGGTAATTCAGCCGCAGCCTCGTCTCGAGGTGGAAGTCGTATTGTAGTATTCTCAGCACTGTACCCGTAGCACCTTGCAATATGATCGTTGAGTTCTTCGTATATACGGCAACCCTACCCTTATACCCGGTAACACCGTAAATCGGGCCATGCTTGATGTATTCCCTATATCTCACTGTCCCCGTACTAGTATCATATAGAAACACTGTACCGTTGCCTAGAACAGTGAATACTTGGTTATCATTGATAAACCATAGATACACAAACTGTATATCGGTACCCACTAACGGTTCGATAATTACTTGTTTCAAAGCACCATCATTAGTATCTATATATGTTACCGCCGCATTCCTATAATCATATGAGCCATACATGTGAGGGCCAAGCCATTTATTACCATTAATATCAACAAGTATAGTCTCATTATACAGTAGGACAGGATTATCTAGGTACTCGCCGGCTCTAATAGTAGCGATGCTGGAAGATGCAATTATTAGTGCAGCAAGGACTAGTAT